>NZ_JBHFHK010000040.1:0-21532 GCF_041928215.1 Hubeiibacter jixunmingi
TATCATTTGTCGGTAGTCTTGTGAGTATGCCATAGTTATATTGTACCAATTTTATTTTTCTTTTGCTATATCTTGTATTATTTTACATCAGTAATATTTGAAATATATTACACGCCACCACCGCCCATTGATTAAGATAAATGATTTGCAACCTTACTTTCTAAAGCGATGATTTTTTCTCTTAGTGCTTGCGGAATAGCGATCTTTTGTTGCTGCGCGTCCAACGTGACAATCACCGCTTCACCAGTTGCGACAAGATCCTGCTGTGCTGTGCTATATAAACTATAATTCATCACAAAGGATGATGTACCAAGCTTCACTGTTTTTGCACCGATATACAGTGTGTCAGGATAAACAACTGCCTTGATATAACGACACTGACTAGACAAAATCACAGTGATCACATCATCAAGCTTCAAACCCAATGCTTCATAATAAGCCAAACGTGCATTTTCGATATAGCGATAATAATCGACATTATTGACATGTCCAAACGCATCCATATCACCCCATGCAACGACTTGGTTATGTATTACTGCAAAGTCTGCTGCGATAGCCGCGTGTTTATCGCCACTGTGTGTTATATTCGACATGTTTGTTGCTCTCTCTTTATCACGTTAAAAATAAATTATTCATACAGTTTCAATAACTGTAACAAATAAGGCAATAGCTCAGATCGGTCTTGCAAAGACTGTTGCAAATGCAAATAAATAATATGCTGATGCTGTGGGAATCGCTGTAATAATATTTGGGTATCTTGAACATTACCAAGCTTGGCTTGAATATACCATTCAGCGAATGCATAACTCGGTTGTGTAATTGCAAGATTTTGCCATATTTCCAGCTGTTGTTGCATCGCAATCAAAGTGTGCTGTTGCTGCTCGTCATTTTGCTGTGCCAAAAGTTTAAATGACTGTGCCAACCAAATATAGATATTATTGGGAATAAAGCTTTTGCTTAGAATTTGTTGGCTTGTATATAGACTAAAATCATCAAATTCATTAAATTCATTGCTGACTTTCAATAGACCGACCAAATTGGCAACTGACCAATTCTCCAAGGTTTTGTCTGCAAGCTGTTGATTTAACCATGTACTAAACTGTGCCTTTTCCTCTTCGCTAGCATGATGAAACTGTTGCCAAAGTGCATCAAGCCACGCTTGACGCTGTACATCATTAAAATGCACATCACAGCTCACATCAAAAATCTGCCACGGTCGCATCACGGCATAATCACGCCATAAATTTGCCAATTGTTGCTGATATGTGTCGGCCATAGGCTGTAGCCAAGGCGATAGCGGCTGTACGCTCAAAAACTCTAACTGTGTCCGCATTGCCGTATAATCTTGTTGCGATTTGGCAATTTCGATTTTGAGAATCTTACTGATTTCAAATAAGTTATAAGTATATTGCTGTAATAATTGTTGTGCTGATTCAAATTGCCCTTGTTTTAGTAATAATTTACTCTGTACCAAAGGATAGAGTAATACGGAAGCTTGATAATTATGCAATACTGCATCAGGCAGTGGCTTTTCGCCCTGTAGTAGCCAAACTATGCCAATTCGCTCATAAGGATGCAACTGTGCAAAAGATTTTGCGACACGGTACTTTGAAAGTTTTGGGCGTAAATATTGGGCGATTGCATAGCTAAAACCGAGTAACAATAACGCCAATATAAAATATAAAATCAAAATAACAAGGATATTACTTTGTAGCTGCCATCCGTGCCACTGTGCGTACACATAGCCAAAACCATAGCCAAAACTGAATAATAAAAATACGCTAATAATAACCAGTGCCAACACAATAAAGTTGAGTAAACTTAATTTCATAGGTCTATTCTCCTTTACTGGTGTGACACAGTATCTGAAGCAGGATTTGCTGTGCTTGATGCAGGCACGTTACTGGTCATCGACAGTTGGTTAGCAGGGTTTACCGTAGGCGTATTGTTTTGAGTATTAGCGTGATTGTCTGTAGTCGGTGCAGTTTGATTTTGCATTAAATTTAATGCTGATAAGGTTGGGATGGCTACATTCGCCAAATGTTGTTGCAATACAGCTTGTAACTGCTTCGCTAAATTTTGGCTATATGTGTCGGGATAACTTTCTAATCGACTGATGGTTTCAAGTAACTGTTGCTGATAAAATTGTGACTGCCCTGAGGACAATGCATTTTGTGTCAATAATAACGACAATTCAATATATCTAAATTGTAGATGACGCTCGGTCAATGCAGGAATTTTCTCAGTTTTACTGATACTAAACCAATTTCGCCAATGCCACTGACTACTTTCTGAGGAACTATTTTGAATTTGATCCAAACTTGGATTTTGTGCAAGTTGCATTCGCACTTGTTGTAATAATATATTTAATGCTTGTTGTTGGCTGGTATTCTTTTGCAAAAATGCCACCAACTGTTGTTGATCCTTATTCAGTGCATCTATCATGGCTTGATTTAAACTTTGTGCAAGACGAGGATGCTCACTCAAATCTTCTCGCAAACTAATCATTTGTAATAATGCAATATCTAGTTTTTGTTGTTTAATTAAACTATCAATAAATAACAATCGATCTTGCACCCATTGATATTGTTGCACACGTTGCTGTTCATCAAAAGTCTGATGCTGTGTTGCGGAAAGCAATGCCTTATCTTCTGATGATGTAGCTGAGCTATTGTTGCTGTTATTGGTTTGGCTTTGATTTACAGCGACCAGTTTGTCTTTTAAAGCTAAAATCTCTAAGTTCTGTTGCTCGACCTGACTGACCAAGATACGATTATTCTGACGTTCGGTATAATATAAATCATAGCTTATTTTGCTGGTTATCGCTGTGAGTAGCAACAAGAATATCGCCAAAATATAACGCATCATTAATGTTAAACCACCTTATTATTCTGCACCTTGCCAAGCATTTATCTTTTGCACTATTTCATCTGCTTGTAAAGTTTGCAATGTTGATAATTGTAAAACACCTTTCACTCTATGCTGTAGATAATCGTTTTGTAACCGTTGAGTTACTCGTTCACCTAAGACCAGATAATGATTTTGCCATAATAATTGCATATTGTCTGCTATTAATTGTTGCGACTGTAAATCTCGTTGTAGCTGTAACCAATGATGCCAACTTTGCTCACTACTAATAAGAATATGTGCAGGCAAGCTATTGAGCAGCTTTTGTAATTGTTGAATATTATATTCTGGCATTGCACGCTGATATAACAACATATTTAATACATCACAGCCATGCTGTTGTAGCTGTTGCAATAATAATGTACGTCCACCGATACCACGCCATATTGCGACCCGTTTGATCTCACCATGCTGACCATTTAAAAAATCAAATACAGCCAAGTCCAACATCCCTTCTGATGTTTCTACTTGCGGAGAGATGCTAGATACGCCATATTCAAGTAATTTTTTTTGTGTGGCTTTACCCACTGCAACCCAAGATATTTGCTGTAGTCGATTGAGTATTAGCTCATAATCGTGGGTAAATAATCGTTTTAAATATGCAAAACCAATCTCGACCGCAATCGGACTCACCACCACAATCAGATCAATGCTGGTTAATTGTTGAAACTGCTCAATTAATTTTTCTTCCAAAGGCAGAGCTTGTAACTGTAATAACGGTAACTCAAGCACAGGCTGTCCAAGCTGCTGTAAAGCTTGTGTCAGCGGTAGATTATTCTGCTGTGGACGAGTATTAATAAAATACATATTCAACCTTATTGGATATTTTAAAAAAGTACAGCAACAACTTGATACAAAAACAAAAATGACTTGAATAAAATGATATTTTATCCAAGTCTTTATTTTAAGATTATTTATCCAAGTAAATCGCTTTTAAAATATCACCTGCACCTTGGGTTAATAATTGCTGTGCCAACATGATGCCCAAAGTTTCTGCTTGCTCAGCGTCGCCATCTTGACTGGCAATCAACAGTCGCTGTCCGTCAATTTCTCCAACACGCCCTTCAATGTGTAGTTGCTGTCCATTTATTTGTGCAAAACCTGCGATCGGTACTTGGCAACCGCCTTCAAGATAGCGGTTAAAGGCACGCTCCGCTCGAACACATGTAGCAGTATCGGTATCATTTAAAAAGTCGATATAACCACGTACACGTTGATCATCAATACGGCATTCCAGACCCAAAGCACCTTGCCCAACTGCTGGCAAGCTAATCTTACCATCAATAGTATGGCGAATACGTTCTTGTAAACCCAAGCGAATCAGACCTGCACTGGCAAGAATAATCGCATCATATTCACCTGCGTCCAACTTTGCTAAGCGTGTACCGACATTGCCACGCAAATCCAGTACGGTAAGATCAGGACGCTGAGCCAAAAGCTGACAACGACGACGTAAACTCGATGTACCTACTTTTGCACCTTGGGGTAAATCATCAAAATGAGCATATGTATTGGACACAAAGGCATCAAAAGGATTTTCACGCTCACAAATCACTGCCAATTCTAAACCTTCAGGCAACTGCATTGGGACATCTTTCATAGAATGTACAGCGAGATCTGCACGACCATCCAATAAAGCATTTTCTAATTCTTTAACAAATAAGCCTTTTCCACCAATTTTCGCCAATGGCGTATCCAAAATTTTATCACCTTGTGTAACGAAAGTGACCAATTCCACCTGTAAATCAGGATGCTGTTGCTGTAAACGCTGTTGGATATATTCTGCTTGCCATAAAGCCAATGGGCTTTGGCGAGTGGCGATTTTTAGTGTCGAACTCATTGTTTAAACTCTCTATGCGTTTTATCTTGTGTATAGCCTTGACGATATTACACAAAAAATCAAGTCTATTTGTATATAATCGTTAAGCACATCACGGATTACTCAAGAATTATCGACCCTCTCCGCAACGATTGTTGGATATTGTTGTCATCATATTTGGGTTGAGCATACAGATTTGGTGTTTGATGTGTCATAGATGTATTGCTTAACCCAGTCCATACATAGATAAAATCACTGGTAAAACCATGTAAAATCAAGCAAAATAGAACTCTATTTTTATTTTAAGTAAACTTAACCCGCGAACTGTTTTTTCGCATAGGTGAATCATGAAATTTGAACATTTAGCCCAAAGTGGGCGTGCTCGTCGTGGACGTTTGACTTTGGCTCACGGCACAGTCGATACGCCTGCATTTATGCCTGTCGGGACTTACGGCACAGTCAAAGGCATGTTGCCAAGAGATATTGAAGCGATTGGTGCAGATATTATCTTGGGTAATACTTTCCATTTATATTTACGCCCTGGTTTGGAAGTGATTAAAGAACATGGCGGTTTGCATGATTTTGTCAAATGGAATAAGCCGATTTTGACCGATTCGGGCGGTTTCCAAGTGTTTAGCTTGGGGGCGATGCGTAAAATTAAAGAAGAAGGCGTGACGTTTCGTTCACCGATTGACGGTTCAAAAGTATTTTTATCACCTGAAATTTCGATGCAAATTCAACAAGTATTGAATTCTGACATTGTGATGATTTTTGACGAATGTACGCCTTATCCCGCGACAGAGCAAGAAGCACAATCATCATTACAATTGTCTTTGCGTTGGGCAAAACGCTGTAAAGATGAACACGAAAAATTAGAAAATCATAATGCTTTATTTGGTATTATCCAAGGCGGTATGTACGAGCATTTGCGTGATGAATCGCTGAATGGCTTATTGGATATTGGCTTTGATGGTTATGCGATTGGCGGTTTGTCGGTCGGTGAACCGAAAGAAGAAATGATTAAAATTCTCAATCATGTACCGAACAAAATGCCTGCCGATAAGCCACGTTATTTGATGGGTGTCGGTAAGCCTGAAGATATCGTCGAAGCAGTACGCCGTGGTATTGATATGTTTGACTGTGTCATGCCAACCCGCAATGCTCGAAATGGGCATTATTTCACCACTAATGGCGTGGTACGTATTCGCAATAGCCAATATCGTCATGATCAAGGTCCATTAGATGCAGAATGCGACTGTTATACTTGCCAAAATTTCAGCCGTTCTTATTTACATCATTTGGAAAAATGCGGTGAAATGTTGGCATCGATGCTGGGTACTATTCACAATTTGCGTTATTATCAACGTCTGACCAAGATGATGCGTGATGCCTTGGATGCAGGCACATTTGATGAATTTGTGGCTGATTTTTATGCACGTCGTGGTTTGGATGTGCCTGAATGCCCAGAATAATGGTGATTTAAAAGGCAATTTCATGCCCTAGAGTTAAAATTGGCTTGCTTTTATTGGCTGTAAATTGTACATTTTTTGGTAATTTGTGCAATTTATCGCTGTATTTATTTATACTAAAAATAAATATAAATCAATCTATTATATTTTAAATCGCATTTATTATCAGTTAATTTCAGGGAATGTTATTGAATAATGTTGTGTTATGCCATATAAAGCTAAATCTATGCTAAAATATCAGCAATTTTTTAAATTTTTTTGTAACAGGAAAATTTTATGAGCTTATTTATCGCGACCGCTTATGCGGCAGACGCCCCTCCAGCCCAAAGCCCTTGGATGTCATTTGTAATGATTGCGGTGATGTTGGCAATGTTTTATTTCATGCTGATTCGCCCACAACAAAAACGTATGAAAGAACATCGTGCATTGGTTGATAGTTTGAGTGTCGGTAGTGAAGTGGTTTTTGCTGGCGGTTTGATGGGTAAAATCACCAAAATTGATGGTGAATTTGCTGTGGTTGAACTGGGTCGTGGTAATGAAGTCAAAATCCAACGTGCATCAGTGATTTCAATTTTGCCAGAAGGCACACTGAATAATCTGTAATTTTTATGATCGCTTGTTGTCTATTTATTTTTTAATTAGAAATTTGCTTAAATTGAATTGGGCAATCAACAAGCGTTTAAATCTTTGTGAATAAAGAAGACGAACAATGCGTTATCCTGCATGGAAATATGTGCTAATCATTTTTGTATTGGCACTCAGTACCCTCTATGCGTTACCTAGCCTTTATCCAGATGAACATGCGGTTCAAATCTCTGGTGCAAAAGCAGGTACGACCATAGACAATACGGTACTTCAACGTGCCGAACAAGCACTACAGCAATCACAAATTCAAACGCATAACAACAGTTTTACTAATAACGCTGCCTTATTGCGTATCAGTGATGATAAAGCCGAAACTCAGCTCAAAGCACAAGAAGTATTACGCCGTGACTTGGGTGAAAACTATGTCGTTGCACTCAACTTAGCACCTACTACACCAGCATGGTTGCAAAAGTTACGTGCTAAGCCAGTAAAATTAGGCTTGGACTTACGTGGTGGCGTGCATTTCTTGCTTGAAGTGGATATGAACAAAGCGATTGCACAGCGTATGGACACATCAAGTGTCGATATCCGTCGTCAATTGCGTGAAAACAACATTCCATTCAATCAGCTTAGTTTGAATAATAATGTGATTACTATTCAGTTCGCCAACAACGATGACCGTGGTCGTGCCATGGACTTTTTGCGTCGTAATGGCAATGAATGGACACAGCAAGCTCAGGCAACTACTGCAGGTAGTACTTTAAATCTGACATACAGTGAACCACGTCGCTTAGAAATCGAAAGCTATGCCATTGAGCAAAACTTAACGACTTTGCGTAACCGTATTACTGAATTGGGTGTGACTGAAGCCATCGTACAACGTCAGGGTACCAATCGTATCGTGGTGGATTTACCTGGTGTACAAGACACTGCTGAAGCAAAACGTGTCTTGGGACGTACAGCCAATTTGGAATTCCGTTTAGTATCTCCACAAGCAGCTACTTTTGATCCGAACAGTGCGACTGTGCCAGCTGGTACAGAAGCGTTTGACTTTGGTGCAGTCGGTAGCGGTGATAAAGTCTTGCTTGAGCGTCAACGCATCTTGACAGGTGAGCGTGTACAAAATGCTCAAGCAGGCTTTGATCAACAAGGTGGTGGCGGTGCTGAAGTGAATATTCAGCTCGACAGTGCTGGCGGTAAATTGATGTCAGACGCAACACGTACTGCGGTCGGCAAGCAGATGGCGGTATTGTTTATTGAGCATAAACAACGTATTAGCTCAGTGCCTGATGCAACCACAGGTGCATTGACTGAAGTGCGTACACCTTATACCGAAGCACATGTGATTAACCGTGCAACGATTCAAGCAGTATTAGGTTCATCATTCCGTATTACTGGTCTAGACTCACCACAAGAAGCCAATGAATTGGCATTAATGCTTCGTGCAGGTGCATTGGCTGCGCCGATGTATTTTGTGGAAGAACGTGTAGTAGGGCCAAGCTTAGGTCAAGATAACATTGACAAAGGTATGCTTTCTACTCAAGTCGGTTTTGCTTTGGTCGCTCTGTGGATGGTGGTATTCTTCCGCTTATTCGGTTTGATTGCCAATATTGCTCTGGTGATGAACTTGGCAATGACCATTGCGATTTTATCGATCATGGGTGCAGCACTGACCTTACCTGGTATTGCAGGTATCGTGATTACCATCGGTATGGCAGTCGATGCCAACGTCTTGATCTGTGAACGTATACGAGAAGAAATCAAATGGGGAGCATCGCCCAAACAGGCCATTGTGGCAGGTTATGACCGTGCCTACACCACGATTTTTGACTCAAACTTGACCACTTTTATCGTTGCAGCAATCTTGTTTGCTATCGGTACAGGTGCGATCAAAGGCTTTGCTGTGGCACTGATGATTGGTATTGTCTGCTCAATGTTTACGGCAATCACTGTCACCCGTGCGATTGTACAATTGGTTTATGGCAAACGCCGTAATCTCAAATCATTGAGCATCTAAGGAGTAAGCATCATGACAACAGAAATGACGCCGAATGAGAAATCCTACGGTCGCTCAGATGATGAGAAAGTCATTGACTTTATGAAAGTGGCAAAGCCAGCAGCCATATTGTCAATTATCTTATCTATTGTGAGTGTATTCTTCTTGGCAACCAAAGGTCTAAATCTAGGTTTGGATTTTACTGGTGGTATTTCAGCTGAACTCAACTATGAGCAAGGGGTGAAAGCCACAGATGTACAACAAGCCTTAATACAAGCAGGATTTAAAGAACCTGTAGTGCAAAACTTGGGCGGTGAACGTGATTTGATCGTGCGTACGGCAGCAGAAGATGGTGCAAGTATGGAAAACGTACAAGCCCAAATCGAAAAAGCCGTTACTCTGCCAAATAACCCTGTCAAGGTGAGTAAAGTTGATTCGGTCGGCTCACAAGTGGGTAAAGACTTGTTTACGCGTTCAGGCGGTGCGTTGGCATTGGCATTGGTGCTGATGTTGATTTATGTCACCATTCGCTTTGAGTTTAAATTGGCAGTAGGTGCAGTATTGTCCTTATTCCATGATATTATTATGATTTTGGGCTTTTATGCCTTGTTCCAATGGCCGTTTGACTTGACTGTATTAGCAGCATTGTTGGCGGTGATTGGTTTCTCATTGAATGATAATATTGTGGTATCTGACCGTATCCGTGAAAACTTCCGTAAGATTCGTGACGTCACACCAAGAGATGTGATTAATATCTCTCTGACCGAGACTTTACGTCGTACCATCCATACATCGATGACCTTGCTTTTGGTGGTTGTAGCAATGATGGTGATGGGCGGTGATGGTCTACGTTGGTTCTCGGTGGCGATGTTTATTGGGGTATTTGTCGGTACCTATTCATCGATTTATATTGCAACGGCTTACGCCTTGTGGCGTGGTCTAGACCGTCAAAGCTTTGTGGTACAAGTCAAGCCAGAATTTGAAGGTGAAGAAGAAGTTCAGATTCCTTAATTTCTATAGATTTTGGATAAAAATAAAGAGCAGTTCGTCTGCTCTTTATTTTTTTGTGATTTTAAATCATCAGTTTTTTTCTACAAAACCTTCCGCTTTTTCTAAGCTGGTATCATTATCAAAAAACTTTTCACGTTGTTCTTCCAAAAACTTTTTCGCTTCAGGTTCAAAGACGTTTAAACGCTTTTCATTAATTAAAGTGGTTTGGTGTTGTAGCCATGCTTGCCATGCTTTTTTTGAAATCGTGGTTAAATATTCTTGTCCCTTTGCTCCTGGAAACGGTGCAAAATCCAACGCCTCTAACTCTTCTTGATATTTACGGCAAAATACGGTGTTCATGGCAGTGACCTTTCTCAAAAGACTAAATTTAAAAAATAATAAATTAGCATGATGTACGAGCAATAATTGAAAACTGAATATCTTCAAGCATTAAGCATTGGCATCAGCATAAATCCAAGCCACTTGACCCGACTGGAACGTCGCAGCAACACGTACATAAGCATCAACTTCATAGGCATCAGCTTGGGCTAATTCATCATCAGTGATGTCGAAAATTATACCATGAACTTGGTCGCTTGGCTGTTCGGTTTTGATTAACATGGGATGAAATATTTTACCACTTTTGGCAATCACATCCGCATCTAAAATTTCCACTTCACCCAAACGATAGCCAAGCAGACAATCCGCTTGACCAGTCAATTTACGTCCAAATGTTGCCAGTTGTACATTTTCTTGTTGCAATGTGCCGTAAGAAAATAGTTTTTGCATGATTAGTCTCCCAATTTTAAAGTATAAACCGCATGATCAAGAATTCGACCATCGACCAGTTCACCGTTTTTGATAATCCCATCAAAACTAAAGCCTAAACGCTCTGGAACGGCACGGCTGGATAAATTATCTATCGCCGCACGAATATCTGCAATTTGTATGGCATAGTTTTCTTTCGCAATCTTTAACATAGCACTCACTGCACGGGTCATGATGCCCTTGCCTTGATAATCTTGCGATAGCCAGTAGCCGATTTGCACTTTTTTGAGTTCATGGTCAATGGTATTAAAGCTGATATTGACCACCAATTCACCTTGATAAAAAATCGCACAGGTAAGATTCTCGCCATCAGCATATTTATGAAGCATGGCTTTAGCAAAATCGACAAACGGTTTTTCACCGTCCATTTCGGCGACCCAAGGTAGCCATTGCCCTAAATATGTCTTTTGTTGGCTGACAATTCGCCAATAGTCCTTGGCAAAACTTGGTGAAACTAAAGCAAGTGATAAGTCATCATCAATTTTTCGACTAAACATTTTATTTTTCTCATTTCTAGCGTGATTGATCAAATCTAAGCTATAAATCGCATGGTTAAAGATTTTACCATTGACCAATACGGCATTTTTGATCGTGCCATCAAAGCTAAAGCCTAAGCGTTCAGGTATCGCACGGCTAGGTAGATTGCCTTCAGAGGCTTGGATAGTAGCAACTTGCATCCCTAGCTCATCTTTAGCAATTTTTAACATGGCTTTGACAGCACGAGTCATGATGCCTTTGCCTTGATAATCTTGCGATAGCCAGTAACCAATTTCCACCTTTTTAAGGTCATGGTTAATGGTGTTAAAGCTGACATTACCGACTACTTCACCGTGATAAATAATTGTGCAATTCATCTGTTTACCATCTGCATAACCGTGCAGACTTCGTGAAGCAAAGCTATGCGAATTTTCTTCGGTATAGCTTGCGACCCATGATAACCATTCACCAAAATACGGTCTTTGGCTATCAATAATTCTAAAGTAGTCTTTTTGAAAACTTATTTGTGGTAGGGCGAGTGATAACTCATCGTCAATTTTGCGGCTGAACATGGTTTACTATCCTTGTGAATTATGATTGTAGATACTGGCACATTGCAAAAAGAAATGATATGCCGTTTATCATGATTTACGAGATAATCATAAATCGACATATCAAATCCTTATACTGATATTTGCAGCAATTAGCCTAAAGCTTGCATACGCTCACGTCCACGCACCACCGCTGCTTTGACTTGCTGTGGTGCTGTACCCCCCAAGTGATTACGGGCAGTGACTGATGCTTCAAGCGTTAAGGCTTTTTCAAATACATCTTGCTCAATCAAGCTTGAGAATTGCTGTAATTGGGGAAGGGTCAGTTCTGACAAGTCTTTATCCTCTGCCACGCCCAAAGCCACGGCTTTACCGACGATTTCATGGGCATCACGGAATGCAACGCCTTTTTTCACCAAATAATCCGCCAAATCGGTCGCAGTAGAAAAACCACGCAATGCCGCTTCACGCATTTCCGCAATATTTGGAACAAGTGCAGGAATCATATCAGCAAATGCCATCAAACTGCCACGCACCGTATCAATGGCATCAAATAACGGCTCTTTGTCTTCTTGGTTGTCTTTGTTATAGGCAAGTGGTTGCCCTTTCATCAATGTTAATAGACTAATTAAATCGCCAAATACACGTCCTGATTTACCACGTACCAACTCTGGCACATCTGGATTTTTCTTTTGTGGCATGATGCTCGAACCTGTACAAAAACGGTCTGGGATTTGTACAAATTTAAACTGTGCTGATGTCCATAAAATCAATTCTTCCGACATACGTGATAAGTGCATCATAATCAATGACGCAGCAGCATTAAACTCAATGGCAAAATCACGATCCGATACGCCATCTAGCGAATTTTCGCATACCGCTTCAAAGCCTAATAATTCCGCAGTATAAGCACGGTCGATAGGATAAGTTGTACCCGCCAAAGCAGCCGAGCCAAGCGGCATACGATTGACACGTTTACGGCAATCAATCAAACGTTCGCTGTCACGCAATAACATTTCAAACCATGCCAATAAATGATGTCCAAACGTCACAGGCTGAGCGGTTTGTAAATGGGTAAAACCAGGCATGATGGTATCGCTATTGTTTTCAGCAAGGTTTAAAATACCGGTTTGTAAACGTTGTAATAATGCCAAAATCGCATCAATTTCATCACGCAAATAAAGACGAATATCGGTCGCCACTTGGTCGTTACGGCTACGTCCTGTGTGTAGTTTTTTACCTGTAATACCAATGCGTTCGGTCAAGTGATGCTCGATATTCATATGCACATCTTCAAGGTCGATACGCCATTCAAAATTGCCGTTTTCGATATCTTTTTTGATTTGTGTTAAACCTTGAATAATATCATCACGTTCTTGTGTGGTTAAAATGCCCACTTTGGCAAGCATGGTGGCGTGGGCAATTGAGCCAGCAATATCTTGTGCGTAAAAACGCTGGTCAAATTGCACTGATGCGGTAAACTCTGCCACAAAAGCGTCTGTTGCTTCGCTAAAACGTCCGCCCCACATGCCTGAAGTGTGTTGTGATTGATTTTGTGCGTTTGCCATATCTTATCCCAAAGCTGTCTGTTATAAAGGCTTTGAGTATAACAGATAGATGTTTTTGATGGGCAAAAAAATGCTGAAAAAATAATAACAAACTTTATGATTCTTACACGTAAGGTAGAAAAGATGATTTTTTGTCGTGTATGGATATTTTGCGACTAGACATTACTTTACAAAGGTTTATGTTAAGCACAGTGAAAATAATTACATCAGGACAATTGCAATGTATGATTTTACCCAAACAATAAATTTAAAAAGCTACTTCAAAAAATCGCTACTCGGATTATGTCTCAGTATGGCTTTATCAAGTGGTTATGTCTGGGCTGCACCGAGTATTTATATCGATGATGAAGGTCGCAAAACCGATATGATGACCGATGAAAAAGTTCAGCAGATGGAACGTGATTATCCAGATAATCCTTATGTTTTATATGATGTTGGGGCGGAATATTTTCGTGGTGAACATGTTGCAAAAGACATGAGTAAGGTCAAAAAATATTGGCAAAAAGCCGCTGAAAAAGGACATACTTTTGCTCAATATAATTTGGCGATTTTATATCAAGAAGGCGAAATAGACGGTCAGCCGAATCTTGAAAAATCATTTTATTGGTTCTTGCAATCTAAAAGTTATTATTTATCGCAATATGCTTTGGGTGGTACAAAAGATTTGGCTTTGGCTCGCAAATATTATCAATTGGCAGCTGTACAAGGTAATGCCAGTGCACAAAATAATCTCGGTATTTTATATGATAAAGGCTTAGGTGTGGCAAAAGATCGACAACAGGCAAAGTATTGGTATAGCTTGGCTGCCGAGCAAGGTGAAGCCAGTGCCGAATTTAATCTAGGCAATTATTATTATCAATCGGATTGGAATATCAAAGATAATCGCGTTCAAGCCGAATACTGGTGGAAAAGAGCGGCTGCTCAAGGGCATCAAGGTGCTAAAGAATTATTGCAAAAAATTGATTTTCACTGATGCGATGGCTTTTGGTTTATAATCATAATATGATTGATAATCTATATTAAATTATGCCCGATACCATCGATGAACCCACTTTAGCTCAGAATGATTGGCGTCATTGGCTAGAGCTGATAATTTCTAGTAATATTTTTGCGGTAGTGCTTGCTATCGCAAGCCGTCCACATATATCTGAGTTAGAGGCATTGACCGTACTGGGTTACATGCTTTTTGCGACATGGGTTGCGGTCAGTTTTGCTTGCGTATCCAATTATTTACAACCACATTTACGCCGTATGCACAAATATGTGGCGATGATGTTTTGCTTTTATGTATTATTATTTATTTTGTTTTTAAGCAATGTGGCATTGAATGCATTTGCAATAGTTAGCCAACTCAATCAAACACCTTTTGACATCAGTGATTTATTTAAAAATAGCTCAAGGCATTTACTATTGGGTGGTGGTGCTGGCTTGATTTCTATTCGATATTTATATTTGCGAGAGCAATGGATCGTACAGCAACGTGCTGAATTATTAGCAAAAGTACAAGCCTTACAAGCCCGTATTCAGCCACATTTTTTATTTAATAGCTTAAATAGTGTGGTCAGTTTGATTGCGATTGACCCATTTAAAGCCGAACAGTTATTGATTGATTTATCAAGATTATTTCGAGCCAGTCTTACCGAATTAAAAGAAGTCAGCCTAGCGGAAGAAGTGAGTTTGTGTCAGCGTTATTTAAAAATTGAACAAGTACGTTTGGGTGAACGTTTGCAAGTAAAATGGCGAATTGATGGGGAAAATCGCCTTGAGCAGGTACATATTCCATTGCTGACCTTACAACCTTTATTAGAAAATGCCATTTATCACGGTGCAGAATCAATGTCAGAATCTGGCGTGGTCAGCATTTACATTGGAATTAAAGATAAATCAGTAGATATTGTGGTCACCAATACTTATCAAGTCAAAGCCAACAAACGTACTGGGCATGGTATGGCACTCGATAATGTTAGACAACGTTTGATGGTTTATTATGAAGACAGTCTGCATTTTAATGCTTCATCACAAGATGGTGTATTCACGGTGATGTTATCTTATCAATATCGATAAAATACAAAGCAATCGTTATAAATATTAGGCATAAAAAATAGGCAAGAAACTAAAAATATGTTAAATTTATCACACAAAATTAAGGTTTGAATTTTTGAGTTTAGAGCGATGACTGAAGGCTATCACAGCAATAATCCAATGCGTGTTATCATTTGTGATGATGAACACCTAGCAAGAGAAAGATTATTACGCTTGTTGAATCACTTGGGACATCAAGTGGTCGCTCAAGCCAGTACTGGTCGCCAAGCTTTATTATTGGTCGCAGAATTCCAGCCTGATGTGATTATTTTAGATATCCGTATGCCAGAGTTGGATGGAATGTCGTGCGCTGAAGAGCTCAGCAAAATGCCTACTCCACCTGCTATCATTTTTTGTACGGCTTATGATGAATATGCGATTTCGGCTTTCCGTACCCAAGCCATTTCTTATTTACTTAAACCTGTCAGTGTAGATGACTTGGCAGGTGCAATGCAAAAAGCGACTAAACTAAACCAAGCACAATTGCACGTTTTACCTAAAAATGAATCAGAACAAGCTGTTGCAGAACCACAAGAGCAAAATTTAACACGCCAACATATTACTGCTCGTCATCATCGTGGTGTAGAATTGATTGCCATTGATGATATTTATTATTTACTGGCAGATCAAAAGTATGTTTTGCTTAGACATAAAAAAGGTCAAGTATTGATAGATGAAACCCTAAAAGATTTAGAACAAGAATTTGCTGATAAATTCTTTAGAGTTCATCGCAATGCATTGATTAATAAAAATTATATTGAAGCTTTAGACCTCATTGATGGGAACTATCACGTCCGTATCAAAGAAACAGGCGATCATATTCTCATTAGCCGTCGTCACCTACCTCAAGTACGGGCGATGTTGCATCAGTTGTAGTCTGATCAGTTTTTAAATATACATACTCTATTGCATATAATTTGGGTTGTGGATGACGGCTACTCGTCATAAAGCTAAGTTTGACTTGTACATTGTCTAATATCCACGTATAACTTTGACTGTCATCAGCAATATGTTGTGACACGGTTTGATGATATATACCCAAGTTTCTCATCACATCATCCAAAGTCATCGCAAAATTTAGATTTAACGGTAAAACCGTATTTTTTAATGCATTGTTGGCATAGATCATAATATTGCTCAACTGGTCTATTTTGATAGTTTTTAATCTTTTACCGATTTCACCTTGATAAATTTTTGTCTGACAAGAAGTGACTTTAATATTTTCTAAATCATCTCGCAAAATATACACGCCTTTACGCAAAATAAGACGATTTTTTAATTGTAAATCAATCAGTAATTGTAAAAGTTCAGGGCAATCTTTGGA
The DNA here is from genome assembly GCF_041928215.1 of Hubeiibacter jixunmingi. Lineage (NCBI taxonomy): Bacteria > Pseudomonadati > Pseudomonadota > Gammaproteobacteria > Moraxellales > Moraxellaceae > Hubeiibacter > Hubeiibacter jixunmingi. Next base: position 16,597 of record NZ_JBHFHK010000040.1, read on the forward strand.
CTGCCCTAACCCTTCCAATAATGCCTGTAATTGCTGTTGTAACTGTTTTTGATTTTCTAACGCAATGAAATCAGGCATATTTTTCCTTTGAAATCAATTATTAAAATTCGGGCGATATTCGAATGCTTCATTGGCGGCACGGTCACGGAATGGGCGAATCGCTCTACGATTCAAGCTCAAACTATTGACCAAACTGTTTGGGAAAATTTGAATATCGTTATTAAACTGCTCGACATTGCGGTTAAAGATATTGATTGCAGCACCAACATTTTCATTTTGTTCGGTGATTTCGTGCATGACTTTTTGATACAGTTCATTGGCTTTGAGTTCAGGATAGGCTTCCACTTGCACATGAATGCCACGCATCAAATCTTTAGTTTGTTGCTCAATTTGTTCCAATTGAGCCACGTCTTGGCGATCTTGATTTAAGTTTAAAATATTTTGACGCAAAGCACTGACTTGAGTCATGGTGGTATTTTCAAACTCCCCATAACGGTCAAGTAAAGGCTGTAAGTCATCCAAAATCTTGACTTTTTGACGCTCAAAGCTTGCCACATCTGCCCATGCACGTTGTGTGGCATTTTCATTGGTAATAATGCGGTTGCGTAAGGCAATAAACCAAAATACCAAAACGGCAATGAGTACTAAAATTACATAAATCATTGTTATCACTCCTATTATTGAATAACGTGATTTTAAAGTTGTAGGGTGTGAGAAACATTGTTTCGCAAGACGCACCAATTTAATACTTTTTTTGAAAGGTGCGTAAGACGCACCCTACGTACGAATTAAATTTACTCTTAAAATCAGATAATTACATTTTTATTTATCTCGAACTCACGTTAAGTAGTCTACTTTCTAAAACAAACGGTTTTAACGTCGTTTAGATTTTAGCAAATCTGCATCAGAAAAACCACGAATAATTGCCGTTAAGCTCTGTTGCATCTGCTCATAAAACGGTGCGTGCAAGGTTCGCAATGCCCCGCGTAATTCAGAAATGCTCTGTATCGGTTTAGCGGGTGCGGTGCAATGAAAAATATTCTGTTTACTCAAATAACAAAAAGCGCTCATCTCTTCATGAAAAATCAGCGAACCATCCATATGTGTCAAATTTTGAGCAAGGCATAATAAACCTTGTCCGCTGACGTTTTTCGCCAATTCCATTTCGGTTTGACCATAGACTTTAAAACGGTCATTAAACTGCACATCACTACTCTGCCATGGTACAGGATAACGCACATAATCTTTACGCTGATTGGCAACCACAAATGCCAAGGCTGGCATATCAAATATGCATGCCCCATAAAGAATTCGTTCGATATAGGCTTCTTGACCATTTTCATTTTTTGCACCGATTCGACGATCTCTTTTGATATATTTAAACAATAGTACAGGATAATCATGCCCATCGACTTGCCATGTTGTGGCGGCGATGGTGCTGACTTCATTGCCATACGTGCCTTCATTCAGATTGGGAAACCGATTTTTCACCAAAGTCAGCATATATTGCTGATTCATCACCACATTGCTATCTAAATCTGGAAATTGATGAAAACGTATATCATATTGTAATTGATAGACTTTTTCGACCAATAGCTCAATGGTTTTTTGAATATCTTGTTTGGATTCTAAAGAAAAATAAGCATATAAAATCGCCGCCCCACCCAGTAACCATGTGATAATCAATAAAATACCATAATGTGCCAAATACAGCGTCACAAAAACAATACTTATTGCCACCAGCAAAATCATTATATAACTGAATTGATTATAAAATTTTAATGCCTGTGTCGCCCCACGCCATGGATGCAAACGGTCTAAAATCTCTTGTTTATCTCTGGCACTGTAGGCAATACTTTGTAATAAGGCAAGATTATCCAACACCTTTTGGTTACTACGTCGATGAAACCGCCATGTTGATTTTAGACTGTCTATAGGCATGTTTTACGCTCAATATCTTGCTTTTGCTGAATGCTTTAAATATTAATTTACGCTTTTTATCAACATAAATCTAGCTGAATCATCCAATTAAAATCGCCCTTGCTTTTTTAAATTAGGACTTACGCAGATTTAACGTTTCCGTTCGTGGTGAGCTTGTCGAACCATAGGAAACGTTACCCTTCGACAGGCTCAGGGCGAACGTTTCTACTATTTTTGCGTAAGTCCTATAAATTTTAATTATCAATCCGATCGACCAACATCGCATCACCATAACTAAAAAAGCGATATTGTTGGCGAATCGCATATTGATAAGCATTTAATACATTTTCTCGAGTTGATAATGCCGATACCAACATCAATAACGTGGATTCAGGTAAATGAAAATTGGTTAATAATCTATCAATCACTTTAAACTGAAAACTTGGATAAATAAAAATCTGCGTATCGCCCGACCATGCTTGTAACTCGCCATCATGGGCTTGGGCAGCACTTTCCAAAGCACGGGTTGCGGTTGTGCCTACAGAAATGATTTTATTGCCGTTATTTTTGGCATTTTGAATGATTTTTACCGTATTTTCAGGTACTTCACCCCATTCGCTATGCATAACGTGTTTCTGAATATCATCGACACGTACAGGCAAAAACGTCCCTGCTCCGACATGCAAAGTGACAAAAGCAATTTGTACACCTTTATCTTTTAAACGTTGTAAAATCTGTTCATCAAAATGCAAACTAGCGGTCGGTGCGGCGACACTGGCAAGCTTGGCAGGGTCGTGAAATACGGTTTGATAGCGTTCTTGGTCGCTGTCATCGGCTTCACGATTAAAATAAGGCGGAATCGGTAGCTGTCCATATTGCTCCAAAATCGGCAAAACCGCTTGGGAAAATTGTACCAAAAATAAATTTTCATGTCGCCCTTGTACTGTGGCGGCAATGTTGTCTGCCCCGACAAAAATTTCCGTGCCGGCTTTTGGGCTATTACTGGCTTTGATATGGCAATAGGCAGTGCAATCATTCACCAAACGCTCAACCAATACTTCCAATTTTCCGCCTGATGCACGCTGTCCTTTTAGTCGAGCTTTCATCACTTTGGTATCATTCAATACCAACACATCGCCTGCATCAAATAAATCGACAATATCTTTAAATTGGCGATCATGGCATTGACCCTGTGCATCGAGACATAATAAGCGAGATGCACTACGCTCAGGCAATGGATAAGCAGCAATCAAATGCTCAGGTAAATCATAAGAAAAATCAGAAAGTTGCATCATAAAATCATTATCAAAATTGGGGTTATTTACAGACTTAAGCATAGCATAAGTTTATTTACAACACTAACAGCATATTTAATCAGAACGCATCGTTATAGAATTGACCATGAAGTGTGGATTGATGACGATTTCAAATATTTTTTGATCAAACAAAGCAATTGGATTTTTGAAGAAAACTTGAACTTTATCATCTAACAAGACTATTCTTTCTATACCCTCATCATAAACATGCGTGATTAAATTATCATTTAAAAATAATTTAACATCAATATAATCATATGAATCAGTGAGTAATACTAATTTCTTATCCAAGTATTGGAAGGTTGTACATTGAGCAAAATCAGCGGTCATAATGCTATCGCAACCATATTTTGCAATAAAATCACAACAGTCTGGAAATTGTTTAGTCATCTTCTTAAAAGACCTCAAGTAAATTTATAGCTTAAAAATGAAATATAGAACATAAATTGCACGGTTATCTATAGTAATCATAAAAATTTGGCTTAACAACCTATTTCACTGGCACTGCATATCCCTATCAAGTTCCATAAACCATTAGAATAAAGTATAAAAAACATACCAAAAAACATTAAAATGAATATTTTTAGTACAAATGACATCATTTTTTTGATTTTTCATAAAATCTTGCTTGACTCTCTGGCAAAAATCCTTAAAATACGTTGCATACACCTTCCCGAGGTGGTGAAATTGGTAGACGCGGTGGACTCAAAATCCACTGTTCGAGAGAACGTGTCGGTTCGAGTCCGACCCTCGGGACCACTATTTTATAGTGTGATAATAATAAAATTATATTCCTTCTCTCGCTTAAATTCATCTACTTTTCCATAAGCATTTAATCTATACCCCTCCTATATCATTTTGTTCGAAAAATTTATGATTGCAAAATCATCATTAGAACCTTGTAAGCCGTAAAACTTAAAACTTTCAAGTTTAACGACCTACAAATGTTCAAATCTATTTTTTAATTGCACCTATTGCACCTATTGCACCGATTGCGATTTGAATTGGCATAGTAATCACATCTACAATCATAGCTGGTAAAATTAACGCTTCTGCGATTGAGTTTTTCTGACGTACAAATCGCATATCCAATGGGTCTTTAAGTCGATAATTCACACTATTGGGATTATTGATGGCATTTGCAGCAGTCATACTGATATCAAAGTCTCTGTCATAAAATACCTTACCACTTCCTGAATCAGACATATCACGCTTGAAGCCTAGTTTCTCTAAAGCAATACGGTCTTTTTCAGTAAATTGTTCAATCGGTTTAGTAAAAAACAAGCCCGAATGTCCAACTACATTTTCAATCTTTTTATCTTTTTGATCAATAAAAAAAGTTCGTGGATTACCATTACCACTGACAAGTGAAATATGCATATAAGGCATCAAATTAGATTGTGTAACCTGTTCAAATAATTGCTGTTCTGATTGATCTAAGCTAATGATTAGACTTGATTTTTCACCAATCAAAATCAATGGATTATTGTAACCTGCGATAGGCTGGCTCGGTTTACCAATCGCGATATATTTGTCCTCAAGCAATGTTTCGTACTTAACACATTGTTCTGCATTACAACCTGCCGCATTCCACGCCACATTTGTTGCAAGACAGCCAGACAAATTAGGGCGTGTTGACAATTAACGCAAATTGATTATTGTTGCAGCCAGATAGATATTAGCAGCAAAAGATTCATCGG
>NZ_JBHFHK010000041.1:0-21079 GCF_041928215.1 Hubeiibacter jixunmingi
TTGAGAATGAAATTAGTGGCAGGATTTATAAATTGGCAAGTTAATCGCTAAATTTACATTTTCGAAAGAGGTCTAATTATTATACTTTAAAAATAAATTTGCTGTCTAGCGATATTCTATAATTCGGTTTTGTTACAAAATCAAAACTTCAAGCTCTGCTAAAACCCTTGATTATCATTGGTTTTCATCCTAATGTATGCACTAATATTTCGAATTTCATCACACTTTTTCAAAGTTAGGAGCAACCATGAAACATTTATACGTCACGACATTGGTCGCGGTGACATTATTGGCAACAGGATGTAATACGATGAAGGGTATCGGGCAAGATATTTCTAAAGCGGGGCAAGCAATGAGTAATATTGCACAAAATACTCAAGAGAAATATTCTTATCAACAACCTCAGTATTCGCAACAGCCTCAGTACCCACAGCAACCACAATACCAACAGCCACAATATCAATCTCCTTATGGTCAACAGCAACCATATCGACCATAAACCAGATCTGATAAAAAATTATCAAATAAGCAGCTAAAATATTTCATATTTTGGCTGTTATTTTATTCAACAAAATAAATGATTATCGTTGAGCCAAACTATTAAAATTTGTTAGACTGCTAGCTTTATTTATCTGATACAAAATTTATTTTTATGTCCAATACGCATCATAGCGATACGCTCGCATTAAGTTTTGACTTGCTCAAACGTGCCTCCATTACGCCTGACGATCGAGGTTGCCAAGAACTATTGGCACAGCGTTTACAAGCACTAGACTTCCACATCGAACATCTTCCATTTGCCGAAGTCAATAATTTATGGGCAAGACGTGGTACGGCCGCCCCACTATTCTGTTTTGCGGGACATACTGACGTGGTGCCGACAGGACAACTGGATGCATGGCAATCACCACCATTTGAGCCGAGTATTCGTGATGGCAAACTCTACGCACGTGGTAGTGCCGATATGAAGACCGCTATTGCAGCGATGATAACGGCGACTGAGCGTTTTGTGCTTAAACACCCAAACCACAAAGGTTCGATTGCCTATCTCATCACCGCAGATGAAGAAGGTCCTGCCAAAAATGGTACAGTAAAAGTCGTGGAAACCTTAGAAAATCGCCAAGAAAAAATCGATTTTTGCTTAGTTGGCGAGCCGTCTTCAACTGAAAAGTTAGGTGATGTAATTAAGAATGGTCGTCGTGGTTCGCTAAACGGTGTACTTACTGTATTTGGCAAACAAGGTCACGTGGCTTATCCGCATTTGGCAGTCAATCCAATCCATCTCGCCAGTGGTGCAATTGAAAAGCTGTGTAAAGAAGTTTGGGACGATGGCAATGCCTACTTCCCTGCAACCAGTTTTCAGATTTCTAACATCCAAGCAGGCACAGGTGCAACCAATGTCATTCCTGATCGTTTAACGGTTACATTTAATTTCCGTTACAGCACAGAAGTGACGGCTGAACAATTACAGCAACGTGTTTGTGCGATTTTGGAACAATTTGGTTTAAATTATCAAATTGATTGGAATCTATCGGGCATGCCATTTTTAACGCCTGTTGGTGAATTGGTTGAAGCTGCCAATCAAGCGATTTTACAAGTACAGGGCTACAATGGACAACTGTCTACCAGTGGTGGCACATCAGATGGTCGTTTTATCGCACCGACTGGGGCACAAGTCATTGAACTCGGAGTCATTAATGCGACAATTCATCAAGTCAATGAACACGTTGATGTTGAAGATGTAGATAAATTAAGCCAGATTTATGAAATAATTTTAGAAAATTTATTAACTTAATTTTTATAGTTTTCTTGCAAAAATTTAAACCATCATGTTAAAGTTTATTTGACATGGTGGTTTATTTTTTGATTAGTCATGATAAATTCACACGACTTCAATTATACTCATCAAGGCAACAACTCAACCATAATCATATAAAAAATGATTTATTTTAATATACATGCAAAGGACGAATAATCATGCTTAAACAAATAGTTATTACTGTACTGGTTTTATTTTCACTGTATAAAGTGGTCGATTATTTTAAACATCGTGCTATGGATACACCAAGTGGCGTTATCGCACCGAATGAGCCTGTACAAGACAATTTAAGTAATGCAGCGAGTTTTAATTTTAAAGGCTACAACATGACACCCGTTGCCAATTATGAATTTAAAGCCCGTTTACTCGCCAAAGAAAACTATAGCATGGACGATTCTGCCAAACTTTCGCCTGTAGATTTAGGTATCAGTTGGGGCAAAATGTCCGACTCGGATAATCTCAAAGAAATTGATTTTAGCCAAAGCAATCGCTTTTTACATTATCGTTATTCAGAAAAATTTCCTGTCGATATTAACGAAATGCAACGCTCTGTCGCCAATGTGCATATTATTCCTGCCAACGATGATGTAGCGAAAAAAATTGCCAATTATCGTGTCGGTTCAGTGGTTCATTTGCGTGGGAAATTGGTCAATATTTCAGGGGATAATTTTGAATGGCAAACATCGACTACACGTACCGATACGGGCGGTGGAGCTTGTGAGGTGATGTTTGTTGAGCTTGCCAATTCACCATCCTCTACTGATTCGTATTGTTAAATCATTAACGTTTTTTCTGCAAATAACTTTCATTACCCAAAACTTGTTTTTCACTTAAATATTTCCAATAACGTTTGGGCAAATACTGTAAGTGTAAGCGACGATTTTTACGCTCATTAATGGTGACATTTTTAAAATAACCTTGCCAAAATTGTTGATAGCGTTGTTCATGCTCGCTATGTAGTTGTTGCGGATGATCAATCACTTCTGCATCAATATCATCGACCAGTTGCAATTGTTTGCTTTGCCATTGATAAAAAATACCATAACCACGTTTTATATCATAAATCAACCAGTCTTGGTCTTGATAGCGTTTGGCGAAATGCGACTGAATAAAGGGTAAAACATCAAAATCAGGTTCAATACGGGCAAAATAAATATCTTGCTTAGTATGCTCAAAACGCACAAATGCGGTCATTCGATGGATTTCACGCCCCATAGATTTGATAATTTTAGCAAAATCCATGACCGCAGGATGCGAATAATCTTGTAATATAAACTGTGGTTTTTGGCTATTTAATGCATATTGGATGACTTTGAAAATCGTCATTGCCACATGTGGATATTCTGATGCATTGACCATTAAAAATTGTCGGATAGCTTTTTCACCAAATAATGCAGTAATTTTATTCAAAACTCGTTGGCTATGTTGTTCATGATATTCAACATGATGACATTCATCAAACAAACCTTGCTGGTAATGATGCTGCTGTAAAATCACTAATTCAGGTTGATTTTGTAATTTATGTTGATAGACATAAAAAATCGCAGATAATAGTTCCGCAAAACCACCATGGTATAAGATCACCGTACGTGGTGCATTTTGCGAAGCCATTAAATCCAAATATTGATGCGTTACGTCGTTCATGGTCGCCTTTTAGAACAATAGCAATTGTCCGTGTCGTTCATCTTTGAATTTGGTTTCGGTTTGGCTAATCACTTCTTGGCGAAAATGATTTTTTTCTAAAGCTTGCAAATAGGGATTTGCTGTAGCCAATTGTACAAAATAGCGAGCACGATTGACCGCGGCACCCATTTTTTTCAGATGATCTAGGGTTAATTGACTGAAGCGTCTGGCTTTAATAATTTTTTTGGCAGTTTTCACCCCAATACCTGGCACACGCAAAATCGTTTCATAGTTTGCGGTCTGGATATTGACAGGAAAATGTTCACGGTGCCGTATCGCCCATGCCAATTTTGGATCGCATTCCAAATCTAAAAATTGACTACTTTCATCCACGATTTCATGAGCCTGAAAGCCATAAAACCGCATCAACCAGTCGGCTTGATATAAGCGATTTTCACGCACCATTGGCACAGCCGTACCGATTGCTGGTAAGCGACTATCATTTAGCATTGGCACATAGCCTGAATAATAGACCCGCTTTAATTGATATTTATCATAAAAATGTGATGCCAAACTGACGATTTGTAAATCTGTTTCTTGTGCTGCACCGACAATCAATTGACTGGTCTGCCCTGCTGGAGCAAATTTTGGTGCGGTTTTAAATTTACTTTTTTCTTCAGTCTGAGTCACGATTTCATCGCTAATCGCTTGCAATGGAATTTTTAGGGTATTATGATCTTTTTCGGGTGCAAGCAATGCTAAGCCCGATTTGGTGGGAATTTCCAAATTCGAACTCAAGCGATCGGCATACAATCCTGCTTGCGTAATCAACTCCGCTGACGCTTCAGGAATAACTTTAAGGTGAATATAACCACCAAAACGCTCACGAGTACGCAAAGTCTTTGCCACTTCAATCAAGCGTTCCATAGTGTAATCGGCATTTTTGAAAATACCAGAACTTAAAAATAAGCCCTCAATATAATTACGTCGATAAAATTCCATAGTCAAATTAACCACTTCTTCTACGGTAAATGCCGCACGTGGTGTGTCGTTGCTACGACGTGATGTACAATAGGCACAATCGTAAATACAATGATTGGTAAGCAGAATTTTTAACAAACTGACGCAACGGCCATCTTCTGTATAGCTATGACAAATGCCCGAACGTGAGGCGTTACCTAAGGCATCGCCTTGATTTTGTCGTGTACTACCAGACGATGAACAAGACACATCATATTTGGTAGCGTCAGCCAAAATATTCAGTTTGCCTTGCAGACGTTCAAAATTAATTGTACTCAAAGCAATGCTCCGATATCAAAAACAGTGAAAATATTTAGTCAAACAGTAGAGTGAACAAAATCATCACTATGATATTGTCGCGGTGAAATGAAATGTTATCGCAAAATAAAGTATGAAAATAAAAAGGAAAATCACATTAGAGTGTGAGTCATAGATAATATAGGGATAAATTATCGCTAATCAAGTGCTTTTTTATTATTTTTATAAATGGATTTTATCAATGTAAGGTTCTGATTTTAAAATAAAAAAGTGACTCACAAAAAGTCACTTTTTAGATTATACTGATATGCAGAATCTAGCCCTTAAGCAACAAGTGGTTTTGGATATTGGTAATGTGTGGGATTTGGCATTCTTGACCATCTACCGTCACGTATTGAAAAACAAATTTTTCACATTCTTTATCAATATCTTTTACCTCAGAAATACGCAAACGCATTGGCTCTGGCATATCGTCACATATCATCGCAAAGTTTTTATGTGCTTCATCTGTCTCTATTACCAAAGCGATCGCTTGTGTTGCATCCTGATTATTCACATGATAAGCAGGAATAAAACCGTCACGCCATTCAACCCGTTGCGTATTTGCATCAACGTTCAATGCAGAAATCACCACATTTTGTGGCAATACAATCGGTACATCGCCATAGGTTTGGATTTTATATGCTTCAATAAAACCAATTGACGTTGCAAGTAAACTTTGTACCTGTTGTTGCGACAAACCTGAGCTTGTGTTTTCTGTATTCGCTTTCATTACTCACCCATTACAATCATGTTAAAGCATCTGCTTTTTCAGTTTCTAACAATGCTTGGATCGTTGCTAGCAACTCTGTTTCTTGGAATGGTTTACCCATATAGCGATCCACACCCAAACTTAATGCATGCTCACGATGTTTCTCACCTGTACGAGACGTGATCATGATAATTGGCAAGTTTCTATCTTGATAGCCTGTACGGACATAGTTCGCCACTTCAAAACCGTCCATACGTGGCATTTCGATATCCAATAACATCAAATCAGGTTGAACGCTTGACAATTTCTCTACAGCATCTAAGCCGTCTTTGGCTGTAGCAACTTCATAACCGTGACGCTCAAGTAAACGAGAGGTAACCTTACGTACAGTAACAGAATCATCCACGACCATCACCAATTGGCGGCTTGTATTGCTACGTGCTGCATGGGTTGTATTTTGTACGTCACGCGAGCGTGTACTGCTTAATACGCGACGTGCAATATTTTGACCATCAAGAATCAAACATACACGACCATCTGCCAAAATTGTTGCACCAGCGATAAAACCAACAGATGACATCTGTTTGCCAATGGATTTGATGACGATCTGTGCACGTGAGCCAATCAATTGATCGACCTGCAATGCGATCGTACGACCTGCACTGTTAAAGATAATCACAGGTACTGATGAACCTAAGTGATTTAATACAGGCTTTGCTTGACCGTTAATAAACTCACCCACGTAGCGTAAGCGATACTGTTTTTCATCAATCTCAAAATAATCATTTTGGCTATTGAAGTATGCTTGTAACTGCTCTGGAGCGATACGTGTGATACGTTCAATTTGTGATAATGGAATCGCAAACTGCTGATCACCCACTTTCACCATCAAGGCATCCGTAACAGCCACCGTAGTCGGTACACGAATTTCAAAAGTTGTGCCTACACCTTGTTCAGAACGAACAACGACATCACCACCCAGCTCTTTAATTTCGCTAATTACAACGTCTAGACCCACACCGCGTCCAGAGATCGCTGTAACCGAATCCGCTGTACTCAAACCTGCATGGAAAATATATTGGATCATTTCATGATCTGATATTTCTGCATTTGCATCAATCAAACCATTTTTTTCAGCCTTGGCACGCACTTTTGCGACATCAATACCTTTACCGTCATCTTGCATCGATACAATGATATCGTTACCTTCACGACGAATGCTTAAGTGAATATGACCCGTTCTTGATTTACCTGCTTTGATACGATCTTCTTGATCTTCAATACCATGGTCAATCGCGTTACGTAGCATATGTTCAAAAGGCGAGTTCAAACGCTCTAAAATACTACGGTCTAGTTCACCTTCTGTATTTTCAATATGGAGTTCGACTGGACGATTCAACTGTGTTGAGGTCTGACGCACCAAACGTTGTAAACGCGGAATCATTCGATCAAAAGGAACTAGACGTGTACCCATCAAGCTTTGTTGTAATTCGCTTTGAATACGTGATTGTTGTACCAACAAGTCTTCTGTATCACGTATTTTTTCGGCAATCGTATTTTTAAAGTCAATCAAATCCGATGCTGATTCTGACAATGATTTTGATAACTGATTTAATGCTGAATATTGGTCCATTTCCAATGGATCAAATGTATCATAACGCTGAGTGGACACTTCATGGTGCTTGGTCAAAATCTGAGACTCCAGCTCACCATCCATACGACGTAACTGATCCGCAAGACGAAGAATCGTTTGCTCCATCTCACCTAAAGCAAAACTCATTTGCCCCAAGTCCATCTCTACACGCGAACGGTTGATCGCATTCTCACCAGACAAGTCGATCATTTTTTCCACCAAATCAGGTGAAATACGAATTGGCTCCCCAGCCTGTTGATCCTGTGTCTTTTCAACGACACTATACATGGCTGGTGGCGTAGAACCATCACCAATCAAACGTGTAGTTGGAACAATCGTTTCATTCGCAGTATTGTTAAGTAAATCTTCAGTAGAATAATCGATTACACTTTCTTCATAACTGATATTTGCAAACTGGCTAAGTAGATATTTCTTGCCGTCTTCTTTGCCTTGGAAAATAGCTAATTCTAACCAACCATGTGCTTGATTTAACAAATGATCGTAGCGTTCTGACTGGAATCCTGTAATCAGCACTTGCCCATAGAAATGTTCAAGGTGATAGCACATATCCGCAACTTTATCTAAGCCCGCAACGCGTGCACTTCCTTTCAAGGTATGATAAGTTCTTTGTAATACCAGTAATACGTTACGATTGGTGCGTTCATTGTACCAAAGCGAATTATATTTTTTACCTTGAGCCAATAACTCGTGTGATTCTTCAAGGAAGCTTTCTGCAATTGTTCTTTGTACATCATCATCAGCGACCAAAGCACGTGCCAGTAATGGTGGAATACCGCTTTCAATCAGTTGCGTCAGTTCGTCTTTTTCTACTTTCGCTTCAGCTTTTACAGTTTCCTTACTTTCTGTATCGGCAGTTTCTTGAACTAGAGCGGCTTTTGGCTCAACCGGTGCTGTCGCTTCGATGCTCACCGAAGCTTCTTTGCCTGTCGCAATCATTTGCAAATTCAAAAGTAAATTTGGATTTGCTTGATCGATCGACTCTTCTCTCAAGCGTTGCAAACGTGTCGCAATCTCATCTTGTGCATAACGAATCATGTTCATAGATGCAGCTGACGGCTTGAGCATACCTTTAAGTACACGATCGTAAATCGTTTCTAGCTCGTGAGCAATCTCACCTAGATAAGTAGCTTGTACCATGTTTGCACCACCTTTAAGTGTATGCAAATAACGGAATAGATTATTCAAGACCTTGGTATTCGTTGGTTCTTTTTCCCAAGCATCAAAGTCTTTATCCATACCTAAAACAAGCTCATCAGCCTCTTCTAAGAAGATATCTAGCAGATCAGCGTCAAATTCTGTATTTGCATCACCGCTGTCTTGCTCTAATGGTACAAGATTTGAAGTTAAATCTACGTCTTTTTGTGTCTGTTCATTATAAGACTGACTTTCAACTACACTTTGTACAAGATTGTCTGTATTGCTATGTTTGACAACATGGTCTTTATTTTCGTCTGAAGACTCATCTTCAGGCACTTCATTGGCACGCAACTCTGCATATAAATCGTCCGAAATACTACGCAAGTTTTCGATAAGATGACTGTCTACATGATCTACGAATTTACTCTTAAGCTGCTCAACAGTTTCTTGAATCGAATCTTTTGCGGTGACTAATGTAGTCAACTGCTCATCACTTACATCAAGGTCAGCACGCCAAATATAAGCATAAACGTTTTCTAACTCATCTGCCAATTCATTCAATTGTGTAGCATTAATCGTCGCTGTCAGACCTTTTAAGGTATGAAGATAACGGAATAGTTGCTGTGCTTTACTTTTTTCTTTATGCTTAACCCAATCATTAAAATCATAGTCAATCATTACAGCCAAGTCTTCCGCATCACGTAAGAAAGACTCGTATGTCATCTCATCAACACCAGCCTCTTCGGCTGGGCTGAGATCTGGTCGTCCAAAGCGTTGGATTGCCTCAAGTGCTTGCTCAAAATCCTCTTCGATCGACATGGTAATAATCATGTTTTGACCTGATGCCAAACCATCAAAACCACTAATCAAATAATGATGTAATGCTTGTATGCGTTCAAGCAACTCAACATCCATTGACACATCTGGATAAACTTCATAACAAGCAAGGATACTTTGGTAAATACGTTTTAAAGATACAATGACTTTGTCCAAAACTTCCGCTTGACGAGTCTTTGTATTCTTCTCTAAATCATCAGCTTCTTTCAATAATATAGCAATATAAGATTCTAAGTCCAAACGAGCCTTTTGCACAAATTCAAACTCAGCATCTAATAAATTATCAATATCAAGCTGCAATAAAGATGTAACTAATCCTTGCTGTTGCAACTCTGCATCTTCTTTCGAAAACTTGTCATGATATTCATTATAATTTGCTAATGCATTTTCAAACTCATCATATAGTTTGTCTAGTTTTGATGAGGTAGCATCTATTGAATAAGTTGTGATATAAGACTTTACATATCTGTAATAACTGTCCAACAACTGATTTTCTATATTAAGATCTTTAAATGCTTCACTTTGATGAATACGTTTAAAGATTGTCTCAACAGCAGTACTATGCTGGAATATATTTTGAATTCCCACCATACCAGAGCTACCACGAATGGTATGTACTGCCCGTACAATATCATTAATCTGACTTATACTTGGCTTTTTCTTAAAGCGTAAGTACTTAAAGATAGTATCTAAATGCTCTGCTGTTTCTTCATAATAAATGTCCAGTGTTGGATCTGTAGCATCACGATAGTCTGTATTCTGAATATTTTTGCTTGATGTGTATAAAATCAAACTCTCTTTTTCGGTGCTCAGTACTACAGTATTATTAGTAGCCTGATCTGATGGTTGATCCAACTCTTGATGAGACTCAGTATGAGATATGAGGTCAGATGCATCATCAGATTCCGTATCTAAATCTAAAGCAATATGCTCTTTCTCTAGATTTAAGACTGAAGAATTTACTTCATCATTAATTAGTTCTAAATCTTGAGTAGAATTCACTGTTTCATTCACAGCAGGTAAAGCATCCGATGAATCAGAATAATATGCTACCGCATGCTCATTATCGTCTATCGCTGATACGTCTAACTTTAGATCTTGCGGATTATCTGATGACACATGAGAATCATGTTCTAACTCAGTCGTAATGGCTGTTGATTCTTCTGCCAAATCAAGCGGCTGAATAGTCAATTCATCATCAGCCAACTCAATATTGTCGAAAGAATTTTCTTCTATTTGCTCTTTTGATCTCGTTTCATCAGCAACAATGCTAGTTTCACTCTCAGCATTATGCTCGAAGCTCTCCGTATCAAGAAGTGTGCTTTCAATTTCTGAGTGAGAAAGGTCATCTGCAAAATCATCAGATACAAAATTATTTGACACAGAATGTTCGGTATGATTATCCTGATTTGCTTGCTGTTTAAGTTGCTCTAAATGCTCTTCTACAGCATTTTTTGGTTGTACTGCAATCGTTTGACCGCTCTTCGCATTAAATAGATTATCAAGGCCTTCAAATGGCACCTGTTTATTGTTATCTGCATTTAACTGACAAGACTGCTCGTCCACATCAATATCATTGAGTGGCGTATTATCATCAAATCTTATGATCTCATCTGTTCGATCTAATACTTGCTGATCCTTATCAGCATTTAACTCACAGGATTGCTCATCTAAATCAATCTCATCGAGTGGCGTATTGTCATCAAATCGTATGACTTCATTTGCTTGATCCGTAGAATATTTATTATTTTTAGAATAATCAAGGTTAAATATATCTTTGGATTGGGATAAATTTGGACTATCTTTAGATAAGACCTCATCTAAATCATCATCTAACGGCAATGGCGTATTGTCATCAAATCGTAAAACGTCGTCAAATCGTACAGTTTTTGTCAGATGACTTACACTAGCTGCATCTTCTTGGCTCAACGAAGATGCTTCTGTTTCAATAGCATCCGTTTCGGTATCCATTGAATGTTCTGACACAACATCTTGATGAATTGGTGTGATAATTTCAATGTTGTCGGCAATATTATCAGTATGATGAGTGTGTGCCAAATCAATTTCGCTACCAACGCCCAAGTCAATCTCGGTAACAGCGTTCTGAGTTTCATCACTGTCCGACATATTCGGCAATTGAAGATCTTTATAATAATTAACAGTATATTCTAAATCTTCATCTAATGGTGTGCCATCACGTAGCATTTTGGCTGCTAAAATAAATGGTCGAAATTCAACCTGATGTATCGCAACATCTTTAAAATCTTGGATTAAATAGTTTTCATAAAGCTTGGCTACAGAGAGAACTAATTTTTGAATATCATTATTCAAAGGAACGCTATCAGCAATTACACGGTTTAATAGCTCTTCAACTGACCAAGCTAGTTCACCTGATTGCAAAGCACCTGCCATGCGACCAGAACCTTTGAGCGTATGATAGGCACGACGAATGTCTTTTAAAACAGCTTGTTGATCAGGATTTTCTATCCAGTTAGGAATAGCTTCTTCTAGAAGCTCGATGATTTCTTCGACTTCTTCTACAAAAATTTCACGGATGTCTGGATCCTGATCTATCAAATGATCAGTCGGAAGCTCAATTTGACTAACAAGCTGTCTTACATGTTCATTCATCGTCTTTAATTCTTCTCTAAATCTTCAAGCTTTGAAAAATCACATCACAAAACTTAAATGTTTACACATCATGTGTTCGTTATAAGAAAAGATGATTTAAAAAGTGTTGTCTGATCAAATCATCTTTCCTATTCGGTTTAGGCATTTTCAGGAAGTTTAAAGTCCGTTACAGACTCACGTAAAGCTTCCGCCATCTGTGCCAATTCAGTAACCGAACGTGCCGCTTCCATTGTCGAAGATGTTGTCTGATGGGTAATATCTTGAACAACATTCATGGTCTGTGCAATATGAGTCGCTGAGCTTGCCTGTTCACGTGCTGAGTCTGAGATGTTCTCAATCAGGTTCGCCAACGTACCAGATACACTTTGAATCTCATCCAAAGCAACACCCGCATCTTTTGCAAGTGTCGTACCACGCACAACTTCCGTTGTGGTCAATTCCATTGAAGATACGGCTTCATTTGTATCTGCTTGAATGGTTTTTACCAGTGATTCAATCTGTTTTGTTGCGGCAGTTGAACGCTCTGCAAGACGTTGTACCTCATCGGCAACGACCGCAAAACCACGACCAGCCTCACCTGCCATCGACGCTTGAATTGCGGCGTTCAATGCCAAGATGTTAGTTTGGTCAGCAATATCGTTAATCAAAGAGACGATGTTACCAATCTCTTGTGAAGACTCACCCAAACGCTTAATACGTTTTGATGTTTCTTGGATCTGTTCACGAATGGTATCCATCCCTTGAATAGTACGGTTTACCACGTTTGCACCATTTGCTGCGATACCTACCGAACGTTTTGCTACATCTGCTGATTCTGATGCATTCATAGATACGTTATCGATAGATGTTGCCATCTGCATGATTGCATTAGATGCACTGGCAATTTCTTGTGCATTGTGCTCAGATGCTTCAGACAATTGCATGGTGATATTTTGTGTTTCTTGGGAATATTTAGAAATTTCTTCTGATGTTGCGTTAATACGCGATACCAAGTCACGGATCTGGTCAATCGCAAAGTTGATTGAGTCGGCAATTGCACCCGTAAAATCTTCAGATACCGTCGCATGAGAACGTAAATCACCTTCTGCCAAATCGGCAATCTCATCTAGCAAACGCAAAATCGCGTTTTGGTTACGATCATACTCTTGTTGTAAGTTAACAACGCGTTGACTGTCGGCATTGTTACGCAGCTTCAATAACTGGTATAAAGCATAAGCCAAGATCGCTACAGCAAGTAAGAACAGGAATGATAAAATGGCAATCGCAACATAAGATTTACCCGAGAAATCTTCTGTAGTTGCCAAAATCGCATCTGATTTAGCAGAAATGTCTGTCGCTGCTTTACGCACTTCAATCATTTTGCTTGGATCTTTCAGATTACCATTGGTGCTTTTTATGATTGCTTCATATTCTGCTTTAATACTTTCTAAGGTCTTACGTAGCTGGGGTTGAGCTACCGCAACCACACCTAGTTCCATGCTACCGCTAAGCTGAGCATTTAAGTATTTGTTAAAAGTTTCTGCATCAGCATTGAAGTTTTCTGCACCTTCTAGAGAATAGTCAGCACCTGTCAGTAATGCATTCAGTGATCTTAAAATACGCTCACTCAAGTAAACTTGGTTTTTAGCCAGTGCAACCTGCGATGCTGGATAGCCCGCACGTGTCATTTCATCTGCCAACAGGTTATATTCTGTCTGAATACCTGGTATTGCTTCAGTAACCTGTACACCAGTCGCTTGAAGATTCTTGATCAATGCTTGATTTGAAAGGATTTTATTTACAGAATCGTCAATTGCTTGAACATCAGTTTCGAGTTGATCCGCTTTATCCTGACTTGCTTTACTTTTTATGGTTTGCAATGCATCTTTAAATTTTTGTTGATTTTGAGTCAAAGCTGACAATGTTTTTTCGTCGCCTCGTGATGCTGCTTCAGTTGCTTGTTTGGCTATTTGTTGAGAGAGTAAGCGTACATCACCTAGGCTTTCTGCCAAGCGTGTTTCTCGATTGTTCGCCCAAAGAATTGAAAAAAACAAAATTAACGCAACTACGGCTGATACGATCAACAGAATAAGATATCTTAATGCTTGTTGCCTATCTCCACCAAAGAACATGATAAAACGATCTAAAAGTCCGTTGCTAGATCTTGTCTGATCGTTTTTATTTTTTCCTACGCCCAAGCCCATACAAGCTCTCCCATAAATTGATTACTATACCATACTACAAAGATGGTGACATAAACTCTTGACTATTAAACAATTCTCTCAGCATAAATACATGCCAAATCTCATTTTGATGTACAAAATAACCTTGACAATATTTTTTGATCGACTCATCTAAGTCATACGCTTCTCTAAAATAACTTTGAGTATTAAAGTGTTGAATACCATACACTTTATCTACAATGACACCACTATAATGCTCAAGATGATTCAGACACATGACTTTGCTGTTTTGATCCACATCAGCCCCCACGTGCTTGACGAAAGCGGGTAAGTGAAATACTGAAAGCAGACGCCCCCTTAGGTTGGCTATACCGCACGCCCAGTTTTTGGTGTTGGGGATTTGTGTCAATTCGGGAACATAAATCACTTCATTGACATCACCTAATGGTGCTACAAAGTATTGACCAAGCATCTCGAAAGCCACACCAGACCAAGTGTTCTCAGCATCCACTTGGTTTAGCTGAGTTTTACGACCGCGGTCTGACAGACGTAGAAGCTCAATAAATCCCTTTGCTGCCATAGTCGTTACTTCGCATTCAAGTAAAAGTTAATCACTTCAATCAGCTTTGCTTCTTCTATGGGTTTGACAAGGTAATCTTTTGCACCTTGTCTTTTACCCCACAGACGATCTGTCGCCTGATCTTTAGTACTGACAATAATCACTGGAATATGCTGGGTTGCAGCATTTCTTGTAATCTGTCTAGTCGCTTGAAACCCATTCATGCCAGGCATTACCACATCCATCAACACGAGATCTGGTAAAGCTGTTTTTGCCATTTCAACACCATCTGTACCGTTTACCGCTTCGATCGTGTTAAAACCATTCTTTGAAAGAATTTCTTTAAAACGGAATGTTTCAGTTGGTGAATCATCAACTATCAGTATACTTGCCATACAACCCTTCTACCTAATGATTTGATTTTATATCAATATCAAGCTGTTAAGCATTGACGTGGTTATCAATCGCTTCAAATAGCTCTTCTTTACTAAACGGCTTGGTTAAATATTGCTCAGAACCTACAATACGACCTTTCGCTTGATCGAACAAACCATCTTTACTTGATAACATAATGACTGGAATGTTTTGGTAATTCTGATTATTTTTAATTAATGAACATGTTTGATAACCATCAAGACGTGGCATCATAATATCGATAAAAATAATGTCAGGACTGTTCTGTGCAATTTTTGCTAAAGCATCAAATCCATCCACTGCTGTCACGACTTGGCACCCCTCACGCTCAAGCAAAGTTTCAGCTGTACGACGAATGGTTTTTGAATCATCAATAATCATGACTTTCAAATTGCGAAGTTTATCTTCCATTTTTAATTCTCACGGCAAAAATGTGGTAACTGAAATAAGCGAAAGCTTACATCTAGACTTAGGCTATATTTCTATCATACTTTTACAAAATATACTAGTCAAACTTCAAAAACATTACATAATTATGTGAACTAAACACATTAAATGCACAACTACATTTAGCAAGGTTGTATTCACTATTTTGCTAGGCTATAGCAGTTAGAGAGAACGATCCTGTCAAAAATCACACCATCCTCCATAACATGACCAGTTATTTTATGTTTTATGTCTTTATTCAACTACGACCGCATTGACAAGATGTTTGACACCTGCATCTATCTCATACGCAATCAGTTGTCCACCCCAAACACAACCACCATCTAAGGCAATCGCGTGTGCTGCGATCTCTTTACCTTGTAATGCTGCCCAATGTCCAAACAAAATTTTATGCGTATCAATCATATGTGGCGTATGTTCAAACCAAGGACGAAAACCTTTAGGCATTTCATCATCCAAGCCTTCTTTAAACTTTAACTCCAACCGACCTATCTTTGAAGTTAAACGCATACGCGTAAAATAATTGGTAATCAGTCGCAAACGCTCAAATCCCTGCAAATCATCTTGCCACGCGTCAGGCTCACTACCATACATATTTTGCAAAAACTCATCCAAACACATCAAATCAGCACTTAGAGTTTGTTCGACTTCTCGTGCGTAATGTTTAGCTTGAGCAAGGCTCCAAATATGTGGAATGCCTGCATGAGTCAAAACGTGCTGCTCATCAATTTCAATCAATAAAGGCTGTTTTCGTAACCAATCGATCAAATCGCTGCCATCTACCGCATCAAAAATAGCTTGAGTACGATCTTTGTCTTTGATTTTTTTAATACCTCGACCACAAGCAATCAAGGTCAGATCGTGATTACCTAATACTGTTGCGGCTGCACCCTGCTCGACTAATTTCTTCACAAAACGCAAGCAAGACAATGAGTCTTCGCCACGTGCAACCAAGTCACCAGCAAAATAAATAAAATCTTGGCTTGGATCAAATTGGATATGCTTTAATAACGCTTTCAATGATGCAAAACAACCTTGCAAATCACCAATCACAAAACGACGTCTTTTCATTATTTCACTCTTTAAAATACTTTTTCACACTATTTTTCAATTAAAAGATGACATTTTCATTACAAGCACAGCATTACAGCATCTCATTTGCCAAAGCCACAAAGTCTTTTAAGCTCAAGGTTTCTGGACGAGCCATTTCATCGACATTGGCACGTACAAAGGCATCTTCTTTTAACATGCCTTTTAGGCTATTACGTAAAGTTTTACGGCGTTGAGTGAAGACATGAGCCACCAATTGAGCGAATTTTTTTTCATTATCCGCTTTCACAGGTTTTTCCTGATATGGGATTAAGCGAAACACAGCACTGGTCACTTTTGGTGGTGGGTTAAACGCCCCTGCTGGCACTTCAAACAAATACATCGCTTGGCAATGATATTGAATCATCACTGACAAACGCCCATATTCTTTGGTTTTTGGCTGTGCAGTAATCCGCTCTACCACTTCTTTTTGTAGCATAAAATGCATATCATCAATGACTTGGGCATTTTCTAACAAATGAAAAAGTAGAGGCGTAGAAATATTGTACGGCAAATTACCGACTATTCTTAATTTTTTATCAGTAAAAAGTGTCGCAAAATCAAACTTTAACGCATCGGCTTCGACAATTTTTAAACGCTCTGGATGTGGTACACGACTCGGCAAACCTGCTGCCAAATCACGGTCTAGCTCAACCACGGTCAGGGCATCAACTTCTTGAATCAGCGGTGCAGTCAATGCTGCTAAACCCGGTCCAATCTCAATCACCGCATCATCACGACGTGGATTGACCGCACGCACGATTTTTTCAATCACACGTTGATCATGTAAGAAGTTTTGTCCAAAGCGTTTGCGAGCTTGATGCCCTTCGTCTTTGGGATTTAAGGGATTGATTTGGTACATATTTACCCCAATGCGTTCACTTGTCACAGCATTTTTTAAAAAATTAATCTGACGGACAAGTATAATGCAATAAGCTTTTTTCTGCTTGCATTTTTTTGGGCAATGCGACGTTATTGACCATTTTCATCAGGTCAAATTTATAAATCACATTATTATTGTGATAATCATCAGCAGGGGTTTCGGTATCAGGCTTTTTGATACGATAACTATTATCCAAAGTATTAAATGTATAATCTTTTAGAAAAAAATCATTGGACATAAAATCAAGTTCTTTTTCAAGTTTTACATCTTCATCCAAAGGGTTATAATCTTTACCATTGGCATTAAAATATACCGAATCAGGCAATTGATTTAATCGGATTTGGCTAATTTGTTTTAGAAATTCACTATCTTCTTCACCCAAAGACGATATAGGCTCTTTTGTATAATACTGCCCTTCTTCTCGCTGTACTTTATTGGGTTTTGCACCAATATCCACCACTAATGCCAGTGGAATTTCAATATCTCTTTCTCTTTGCGGTTTAAGATTTTGTAGGATGATATCATTATACTTTTGACCAAATTTATAATCATAACATTGGGTATGATTACTTTCATCATTCCCTACAAATAAAGATAAATTATTTAAAATAACCGGAATATTGGCAATATAAGGCCATTTTGTACAATTGGCATTATCATTGACCACTTTAAAAAATACTTTATTATTTGTACCGATACTCACCCGACCAAAACCACCTAAATCACCATCCACCATTATACGCATCCCCGATTTAATCTTTGGATTATAACGTGCATATATGGCATAAGGATAATCAGGCTTTTCCATTTTAAGCCGAATCACATCACCATCTACCGCCCAAGTACCTGCCAACATAGTACCAAAAGCAGCAATCGCAAAACGATGGTCTGGATAAAGTACAATCGTTGTTCCACCCGAATCAGGCGACGTCGCACGAGTGCTATACGCACCGACTGGGTCAAATGCTTTGGCATAGGCAAAGGTACTGCATAAGGTTACGCTTAAAGCCAGTGTAGAAATGTGTTGTATTGACTTTTTCATTTTGAATATCCTTAAATCATGATGATTTACTGTAATCTATTTTTTATACAAAAGCGATGTGAAATAATGAAAATTTTAACTTTTTTACCATCATAAAGTCGTATCAACCACTTGCCAATACGACTTTATTTTTTGATTAGTATGTCAACACACCCTAATATACTTGCCAATATTTCCCAGATAATTCAAGCAAATGTTGTTTTAGCTGTTGCATTGCCATACCACGATGGCTGATTTGATTTTTTTCCGCTTTTGCCATTTCCGCACTGGATTTACCCAATTCAGGCAACCAAAATAACGGATCATAACCAAAGCCTTGCTCGCCTTTGGCTTCTGCCAAAATTTCACCATGCCAAATACCGTGACAAAGAATCGGCAAAGGGTCATCAGCATGACGCACCATCGCCAAAACACAGACAAATAAGCCGGTAATCTGTGGATTTTCGGCACGAAATGGCAGCAATTCTTGTAATAATTTTTGATTATTGGCAGCATCATTGCCATGCTCGCCAGCATAACGTGCTGAATAAATGCCAGGGGCATTATCCAAAATCGGCACAACCAAGCCTGAATCATCGGCAATCGCTGGCAAGCCCGAAAGACGTGATGCATGACGGGCTTTGATAATCGCATTTTCCACAAAGCTTAAGCCATCTTCCACCGCATCATCAATATTCAGCTGACCTTGTGGAATGATTTCCAATTGTAGATGCTGTTCACTTTCGCTAAGCTGTTGAAATAAATATTCAAATTCTGCGAGTTTGCCTTTATTATTACTAGCGAGAACGATTTTTTGATGGTTTGACATAAAATACGACCTATTCAATTCATACCCTATCATAACTGATATAGGTGTTTGATTCAAAGTCAGTACCTAATTTTCATCTCAGATAAAAATTTTATTGCAATAAAAAAGTGACTCACCACATGGATAAGCCACTTTCTTCATTTACATAAATTTTACGGTTTATGGCTGAGCTTGATACATTTGTTCTGGTTTGACAACGATCCAACCCTGATCTGCATCAGCTTTTAAACCCAATTTTTGTTGTGTTTCAGCCGATTGTTTACGCCAGTTTGCCATTTTCTCAGTATATTTGGCTTTTCGATCTACCCAAATTCGTAAGCCACCTTTTTCCATATCTGTGCCATTGAGCAACATATAGCCGTCAGAATAAGTGGTATCACCACCAGTCATAATCGGCTTACGCCACTGATCAATCCAACCTGTAATCGAACCCAGCTTGCCTTCAAACCACGTCATTGGATTCATCAAATATGATGTAAATTGCATATTTTCCATATTATAAGCTTGATTATATTTACCACGCTTGATTTGCAAACGTGATGTATCATATTGATTGTTTGTGTGATTTTTAAGTAATACGTTTACACCGATAACATTTTCAGGTTTTACATTATAGCCATATTTTTTATCTGCGATGACCATACGGGCAATTTCTTCATTTGCCGCAGTCATTACATAGACGTTAATACCATTTTCTTGTAATTTATTATACAGTTCTTGCATAGCAGGAAATAATTTTGGTGCTTTAATCGTGCCATCAACCATTTTATCTCCGCTATAATAGCGTGTATTTAATACTTTCTGTTCTGCCAATGCTTTATCAACCAATGGTTTCACGTCTTTTAGCTTTAAACCTGAAAATGATTGTGCAATCCATGGGTAGCACACCAAATCATCAATTTCACACAATCGTGAATAATAAGAATACAAGCTTTCTTTTTCAGTCGCAGTGTCTTTAAATGGAATCAATTTTAAAGCTGGATCTAAATTTTCTCGAGTTAAAACTTTATTCTGCTCAAGATAAACCAACATATATTCAGTCAAATCATACTGATAGCTGGTGTTATCCATATCAAATACTGCATATTCATTTTGGTTTTTATGCTTCTCGATAAATTGGTTGAGCTGTGTGGCTTGTTCAGGTGACCAATGCTTTAACTCTGTTTGGGCAAAGATCATTTGCGATGCACAAAGTATAGATAGGCATAATCCCGCTTTGGATAACTGTTTGATTGCAATAGAACGCATTGTATAACTCCATGTAAAATGACAAGATTTTGATCATTAGCTTGATTTAAATCTTGTTTTTGATTTTGGTAGCGTGAGTATAAATGAAAAACCTAAAACTAAATTGACAGTTTGATGACATCATTTATCTAATATAGACAGCGTGCATCTTTGAGATTTATTGCACGATGAGTATAATTTTACTCTCAAATTCATTTATACAATCATTAGGACGTTTTTGCAATACATAGATTTGCCAAATGTGCGTACCCCAATGTTCAGCTTGGCTATAATCAATACAAACTTGATCACCGACTTCAAGTGTCGAAAAAGCAAAATCTTTATTTAATTTTAATTGCTGTTGTTGATTTTGAAAATACCAATATGTGCGTGTAGATTTATTTTCAGAAATACTGACTTCTTGGGTGAATAAACCGCAAAATTGTTGTTTTGGAAATGATTTAAAAATACTTGATTTAATTAAATTATGGCTATATAGCAAGCTAGCAATCAATATCATATTAGCAACAACCAAAGCCAAAAATTGATTTTTATTTTTCACTTTCCCAATCAAAAATAGATTAAAAACAATCGGTAAAATAGTATATAAAAATGTTGTTAAAATACCGAAATAATCTTGGATAGACCTCTTGCGAAAGTTTTGATATAATGACAAGATGAGATACGAAACAATCAAGGGCTTTAGCGACAGCCAATT
>NZ_JBHFHK010000042.1:0-19607 GCF_041928215.1 Hubeiibacter jixunmingi
ATTAAGCAAGGGCTTCTTGATGACTATATTTGTGAGCAACTTCGTTGCCCTTCGGTTAGGTTTGCGTAAGTCCTAATTTTAAAAGTTTAATCCGTTATGATGTACTCGAGCACAACTGGAATTTTAATGAAGACAACAGTGATGAATCGTAATATTTTAGCCGTATTTATTGGCTTAAGCCTATCAAGTCAGGGCATGGCACAAACTCTACCAGTACAACCACATTTTAATCAGGCTGCTTGGTTAGATTTTATAAAACAAACAGAGCAAGATTCTTTACGCTCTACAACAAATGTGCAAGACCAAACCAATACCAATGTGGTTGAGCATAACACACAACCTACTGCACAGCCTATTATGCCACCTACAGTACAAAAAACGCGTACCGAATATCAGACGGTCTTGGGTATTGTGCCTAAAATCATTGATGACATGCCCACGATATTGCCGATAAATTCGGATCAGGCCGTAGTACCCACATTAGGACAAAGTAAAGACCGTACATGGATAGACCGTAAGCACTACAAAATCCATGATGCATTACAAAAATATGCACATAGTATTGATGATTGGTTTGGCGAAACCAATGAATTCCAACCTGCTTATGCGAATTTACGGATTATTAATGACTATGTTTGGAACGACTATGATGGTGGTAAAATTAAACCTAGAGTACGAGGTAAAATCAAACTACCAACCTTAGAAAATCGATTCAGTGTAGTCTTTGGTGATGATAGCTTAGATAACCAAATTCGTAACGGTGCAAGCGTTGATGTTTCACGTGGAACAGCTACAAATATGGCTTTGCCACCATCAACATCACCGTCAACACCACCCACAAATACCACGGCAAATCATCAGAACAATTTAGTCAGCGTGGATCGTAAACAGACACGCACAGAAAACGCATCTTTGGCATTGCGTTGGGAGCGTTTTAAAAATCCGTGGGGCATCAAAACGGATGTGGATCTTGGTGTACGATCCACTGATGATATTTTTTTAAGATTTGAAGCACATAAGGATTGGAAATTGCGTGATGATTATAATTTTTACGCTGAGCAAATTTATCGTTATGGCATCAAGAGTGAACATTATTTACGTACCAACTTAGAGCTACGTCACAGTCGCCCGAACAATGCATTTTTATCAGATCAGTTTAGTTTGACTTATACTGACAGAGATACGCAAGAATTTGTATGGGATAACCGTGCTTTTCGTCAGCATCAATTTTTTGCACAAAACTGGTTTAACTACGGTGTATATACGGGTGGTGCCATGGAAAATGGCAAGCCAAAGTTAGATCGCTACGGTCCATTTATGTCATGGCGTCAGCCAGTATGGCGAGATTGGCTATTTGTGCAAGCAGAAGTCAATTATTTCAATGATAAGCCACTTAATCGTAAACATTATTTAGGTACCTTATTGCGTTTTGAGACATGGTTCTAATTTTTCAATAATGATTGAAAATAGTTTTGCAATAAACAAAAAGATGTTTAAATGAAACACTGTATAATCAGGCATCATTAGACGACATCTATAGCGTGACAAAGTATATTATTTTGTCATTTTGCGTACTCAACACTGGCTGAATACGGTGATAGCGTTTAATATAGCAACCTTTAGCCGATAACTTCACACTGGACGGACGATGGCAGGCATCATTCAATCCTTATTGGATACCGATTTATATAAATTTACCATGCTACAAGTGGTATTACATCAATTTCCACAGACGCATAGTGTATATTTATTCCGTTGTCGCAATACAAAGGATACAGTATATCCTCTGCGTGAGATCAAAGATGAGCTGGATGCAGAATTAGATCATTTATGTCAGTTAAAATTTACCGAACAAGAATTAAATTATCTGCGTGGTTTACGTTTTATTAAAAGTGACTTTGTTGATTATTTAGAATTATTCCAACTCAAACGTCGCTTTATCGAAACATCAGTAGATGAACAAGGTGAATTGGTGATTCGTATCGAAGGGCCGATGGTACAAGCCATGTTCTTTGAAATCTTTGTCTTGGCAATTGTTAATGAACTATATTTTAGTCGTTTAAATGTGGAAGAAGCCTTAATTGAAGGTGAAAAACGCCTACAAGCCAAAGCCAAACAAATCGCCGACTATGCAACACAACAAAAAATCGGTGATACACCATTTTTAGTAGCGGATTTTGGCACACGCCGTCGTTATAGCTTGGCGTGGCAACGTCATGTCATTCAAACTTTAAGAACTGCAGCACCAAATGTGATTCGTGGTACCAGTAATGTGTATTTGGCGATGCAATTGGGCTTAGCACCGATTGGGACGATGGCACATGAATTTTTACAGGCGTTCCAAGCCTTGAATGTCAAATTGCGTGATTTCCAAAAAGCAGCACTCGAAGCTTGGGTACAAGAATATCGTGGTGATTTAGGGATTGCACTAACCGATGTGGTGGGAATGGACGCATTTTTGCGTGATTTTGACCTTTATTTTGCCAAACTCTTTGATGGTTTGCGTCATGACAGTGGCGATCCGTATGTGTGGGGCGATAAAGCCCATCAGCATTATAAAAATTTAAAAATCGATAGCCGTACCAAAATGCTGACTTTCAGTGATGGTTTAAATCTAGAAAAAGCATGGCAGTTATATCAATATTTCAAAGATCGTTTCCAAGTCAGCTTCGGTATCGGTACTAATTTTACCAATGATATGGGGCAAACACCGCTGAATATCGTACTGAAATTGGTCGAGTGTAATGGTCAATCAGTGGCAAAAATTTCTGATAGCCCAGGTAAAACCATGACGGATAATGATACTTTCTTGGCTTATTTGCGTCAGGTTTTCCAGATTGAAACAGCGACTGAGCAAGACAATCAGCATATTGAGGATCAAGTGATTGGTCAGCCAAACAGCACGCAAGTGATTCATTAACCGATATGGCTGATTGAAATGATGCACATGACACAGGCAAGCAGTGAGATACCTTTATTATTAGAGGCTGAACAGTTATGGCAATTATTACAGACTGAACAGCCGATTAAACTGCTCGATGTCAGCCGTGCCAATGTGTATCGCCAAGTGCATATCCCGCAGGCGATTGCAGTGAGTCCGCAAGATCTTTTGCGTAGTGATGAGATGGCGACAGGTTTGCTACCAAAAGATGTGGATTTGCAAGCATTGATCAACAAGATTGGCGTTTATCCCGAACATCATGTGGTGATTTATGATGATGAAGGCGGAGCTTGGGCAGGGCGTGTATTGTGGAATTTGCATTGTGCAGGTTTTTATCAAGTGAGTGTGTTAAATGGTGGTTTGCATGCATGGTTGGCAAGCAACCTACCTGTGAGCAATCAAGTGCCAGAGCAAAATATTGATATAGAAAAATGCTTTCAAATTAACACATCACAACAAGCCAAGCACCGTATCGAGCTTTCTGAATTACAACAATTGATTTTACAAGATGGTGACAAGATCCAATTGTGGGATTGTCGTTCACAAGAAGAATATCGTGGCGAACGCCGCATGAGCCGACGTGCGGGACATATTCCGAATGCAATCTGTTATCCGCATAGCACTGCCATTTGTTATGAAAATCATTTAAAATTACAGCCATTATCACTTATTCAACAACAACTACAGCAACTCGGGTTTGACTTGAACAAACCTGTGGTGGTGTATTGCCAATCGCATCATCGTTCTGGTTTGGCGTATTTGCTTGCCCTATTATTGGGTTGGTCAGTGCGTGCTTATGACGGAGCTTGGAGCGAATGGGGCAATCATCGTGAGACTGCTGTGGTCTGTGGAGCTTAAATTCTATGTCATCAAAAACGTCATCATTAAAACACAAAGCACAATCTCTATTGGCCGAAGGCTTTGTTCAAGCCCAAAAACGTATTCCGCAACACCAGCTTAGCCGTTTGGTGGGAAAAGTGGCAGAAAGCGAACAACCTTTACTCAAAAATGCGGTGATTTTTGCTTTTAAACAAAAATATGGCATTGATTTAAGCATTGCTGAAGCAGAAAAAATTGGGCAATATGGCTCGTTTAATGCCTTTTTTACCCGTGCGTTAAAAGATGGTGAACGTCCAATTGATAGCAATACAACAGCCGTCACCAGTCCTGCTGATGGTGCAATTTCACAAATTGGTCAAATTGAGCAAGGGCAAATTTTCCAAGCCAAAGGGCATCAATTTTCAGTACAACAATTGATCGCTGATAGCCAATTGGCTGAGCCATTCCAAAACGGTGCATTTGCAACAGTTTATTTATCGCCAAAAGATTATCACCGTGTACATATGCCGTTTTCGGGTAAATTGACCGAAACTTTATACGTTCCAGGGGAATTGTTTTCGGTAAATCAAACTACGGCAGAAAATATTCCTGCTCTATTTGCTCGCAATGAACGTATGGTGTGCTTATTTGATACCGAATTGGGACGTATGGCGGTAGTATTGGTTGGGGCGATGATTGTAGCGGGCATCGAAACCGTAGCAACAGGCAAGGTCAAACCATCGGGCAATTTGGAATTACAACATCATGATATGCTGTTAGAAAAAGGCGATGAGTTGGGACGTTTTTATTTGGGTTCAACAGCAATTGTTTTATTTGAACAAGACAAAGTGCAATGGGCGGATGAACTCAAAGAAGGCAGTAAAGTGGTGATGGGCAAAGCGATAGGTCATACGCTATAATTTGAAATGAATATCCTATTTTTCTCCCAAGGAAAGCCTCTCCCTTAGGGAGGGGTTGGGGGAGGGAAAAGGTCATCATATCATGAAAAAGTTTATCAATCTTTTCTATGCTTTATGTACCGCCCTTTTTTTATTTTTTGCGGTGCAATTGTATTTTCAACCGCAATTGGCATTTAATAGTATCCAACATCGTATTCAGCATCCTTTTGATATGCGTTTACGCTATGCAATTGGCGATGTTGATCCACGTTTTGGCATGAGTCCAAGCGAAGTCAAAAAACTTACCGAAGAAGCCGTACAAATTTGGCATGATGGTTTGCACAAAGAAGTCTTTGTTTATGACCCGACTGCAAAACTGAAAATCAATTTGGTCTATGATGAGCATCAAGCCAAAATTGATGCACGTTCACAAGAAGAAAAGGGCCTGGATCGTAAACAAGCCCATCGTGAACAGCAAAAACAATATTTGGATCAACAAAAACAATTATTAGAAAATTTAAAAATTGAGTTGGCACATCTAGAGCAACAATATCAACAAAGTTTGGCAGAACATCAGGCATTAAATAGCCAATATCAACAGACTCCGCAACAGCAAATGTATCAAGTATTACGTCAAAAAACCGAACAGCTTAATCAATTGGGCAGTGTAAAAAATCAGCTGTCTGAACGTTATAATGCAGAAAGTCAGGCTTATAATGATGCGGTTGATCAGTATAATGCCAGTACGCAAAACTACAATCAACAAGTCGAGCAGTTTAATCAGACTTATCATATGGGTGAATACCAACAGGGCGTATTCACGGGTAAAAAGATTGATATTTATACTTTTGAAAGTCTGGATGAGTTGAAAATGGTGATCGCTCATGAACTTGGACATGGTCTAAATATTGAACATAATGATGACCCTGATGCCTTGATGTATCCTGTTTATCGTGGACAGAATTTGGAGAATTTCAAACTTAAACAAGCTGATATTGACCTATATAACAATCGTCCATCGATTTATGCCAATATTCAGCCAAGATAATTTTTAAATAAATTGAGTATCTAAGGAGCATGAATCATCATGTTAGCACAACAATTTTCTGTAGAAGATGGTGTATTACACGGTGCAACGAAATTGCCATCACCGAATTTTAATCAACGTCCACAAGGCGATGATGTTGCCAATAAAAAAGGTGAAATCCGTTTAGTCGTTATACATAATATTAGCTTACCGCCATCACAATTTGGCGGTGGTTATATTCAACAATTTTTTCAAAATCAATTGGATAGTAGTGTTCATCCTTATTTTGAAACCATCAAAGCTATGCAAGTTTCGGCTCATCTGTTGATTTTACGCACAGGGGAAGTGATTCAATTTGTCAATTTTAATGACCGTGCGTGGCATGCAGGGCGTTCGAGTTATTTGGGACAAACTGAATGTAATGATTATTCCATCGGAATTGAATTAGAAGGCAGTGATGATACTGCATTTGAGCCAGTGCAATATGATGTGTTGGCGAAGATTATTTTAGCCATTGAACACGCTTATCCAAAAACCAAACAGCATTTGACGGGACATTCTGACATTGCCCCAGTACGAAAAACCGACCCAGGGGCGTTTTTTGATTGGCAAAAATTACGGCATTTGATTGCAAGTTTACGTTGATTTAACTCGAAGCGTGACTGAACCCATTTTCGAAATTATTTTTGGAGAACAATAAAAAAAGTTACGCTTTATTTGTGTTTATGATTTGATTTTCCACTACAATACAGCGATTTTATAAATAACGATTTTTTGGGGAAAAGCCATGGCGTTATGGCGTTCAACCTTGACGGTCAGTGCAATGACCATGCTGTCACGTATCGTCGGTATGGTGCGTGATATGGTGATGTTCAATGTATTTGGTGCAGGTAGTGCGGTCGATACCTTTTTGATGGCATTCCGTATTCCGAATTTCTTTCGACGATTGTTTGCCGAAGGCGCATTTTCACAAGCATTTATTCCTGTCCTAAATGAATATAAAACCCAACGTATCCATGCAGAAGTACAAATTCTGATTAGTCGAGTATTTGGTGCATTATTATTGGTGATGACTTTAATCACGCTATTAGGCATGATTTTCGCCCCTGCGATTTTGCATGTTTATGCCGGTGGTTTTGCCAGTGATCCTGCCAAATTTGCCCAATTGATTGATTTATTTCGCCTGACTTTCCCTTATTTATTATTTATGTCACTGACGGCATTTGCCAGTAGTATTCTCAATACTTATGGCTCGTTTACCATGCCTGCTTTTGCCCCAGTGTTATTAAACTTGGTGATGATTGGCTTTGCCTTGTGTGCCACCAGTTTTTTTGATCCGCCGATTATGTCGATGGGTTGGGCGGTATTTGTCGCGGGGGCATTACAGCTTGCCATCCAACTGCCTGAATTATGGAAGAAAAAATTACTGATTCCACCAAAATTGGATTTTCAACATGAAGGCGTACAGCGTATTTTAAAATTAATGTTGCCTGCCTTATTTGGTGTATCGGTGACGCAAATCAATCTATTATTAAACAGCTTTTGGGCATCGCATATGCAAGATGGTTCGGTGTCGTGGTTGTACGGTGCAGAGCGTATGACCGAATTGCCATTAGGCTTGATTGGCGTGGCGATTGGGACGGTGATTTTGCCGTCTTTATCGAGTAAAAAAGCTGAACAAGACATGAGCAAATTCCGTGCGACATTAGATTGGGCGACTAAAGTGATTATTTTGGTCGGTATGCCTGCCAGTATTGCCTTGTCGATGTTGGCAATGCCAATTATTCAAACCATTTTCCAACATGGCGAATTTAGCTTGCGTGATGCACAAATGACCGCCATGGCACTGCAATGTATGAGTGGTGGTGTGATTGCCTATATGTTGATTAAGGTATTTGCCCCTGGGTTTTATGCCCAACAAGATACCAAAACACCTGTACGTATCGGGATGATTACGGTTTTTGCAAATATGGCGATTACCTTGATTCTATTGGGGATTTTTCATTTAATCGACTGGAAAGAAAAGCATTTGGCATTGGCTTTGGCATCGTCAGGCTCAGCGATTGTCAATGCGGTATTGTTGTATGTCACGTTGCATCGTCGTAATATTTTCCGTTTTGAAGGGCATTGGCGTAAAACTTTTGTGCAATTTGCAGCGGCGAATGCGGTGATGGCGTTGGTATTGTGGATGGGCTTGCATTGGTATGATGTCAGTCAAAGTGCGTGGATGCGTGCGGCAATGTTATCCTTGTTGTGTGTGGTGGGTGCGGCAAGTTATGCGGCAGCACTATTGGCACTCGGTTTCCGCCCACGTCATTTAAAACCTGCATCTGAATAATTTCGATAAAGGTGAAAGAAATAAAAGGCTGATGATATGAAAAATGATACGCAGCCTTTTATTTTGCGGGATTATCCAGCATGGCACAAAGGTCGGCAATATTATGCCCTATGGTATATCGACATCAATGAGCCGAATATTTTAAATTTATATCAACAATTACAATCGGATTTGGCAGATTATTTACAGCCAGATTATCGACGCCAAGCCCATATTACTTTATTTGTGAATGGTTTTTGGGTGGACGAAATACTGCATGATGATGACTTTACGCAATACCAACTGCAACAACAAATCCACGCCTTACAACAATTAAAATTATCGCCTTTTCGCTTAAGTATCACAGGGCTTGCTAGTTTTTTGGCTTGTCCTTATATTGCTATATCGCCTAATCAAAATCTTGATTTGATCCGAACGACTTTGGCAACGCATCATCAAGAAATCGCCCCAAATATATATACACCGCATATTACCTTGGGCTTTTATCGCAATCGTTTTGCCATGCGAGAGATTGAAAAAGAATTGATTGATTTACAGCAAAAATATTTAAATAGGCAAACTATTTTGGTCGATAAATTGTGTTTTGGTATTTATCAAGCGCAGGATTTACAAGGAAAATTATTCAATCAAGTTGAATTGAATCTATAATTTTTTTCGCCAATAACGATAAGCCAAAACACAACAAACCAGCATCGGAATAATTAGCCAAACCATACCGAAGGCAAATAACAAATAGGCAAAAAATAACGGAAAAGCCAAAAATATAACACCAATCAATTCACCTAAAAACGCCCCGAAAAACTCTGCTTTGATAGATGGCTTGTCATCCGATTTTTTATTTTTTTCATCAGGTTTTGGATTTTGAGAAAGGGACATATTTTTCCTTTTTGATTGCTTTTAAGTTATGCTAAGATAAATGATGAGCAAAATAAATAGCGAGTTTGGATAAATCATGAAAAAAATAGGATTGTTATTCCTTGCTTGTATGATATTTTCCCCATGCGTGATGGCAAAAAATCAGCCTACACAAACCGTTCAGCAAACACAGATATGGCAAAATAAAGCCATTAAACCTGCTATGAATAAACGATTATCGGGAAGTTTGCCCTACTTTTCCAACCCAAAACTGGCATTTATCAATCGCCATTTACAGCAATTTTTACACCAATATTTTGATAATAAAAACGTCATCGATGCAGTTGAAGCAGAAGTGAGTTATCGTATCATTTACCAAAGTGACAGTGTCCTGACCTTTGCCATTGATTATAAAGTGAGCGATATGACCAGTCGATATTTTACCGATTATTATACTGTTGATTTACAGAAAAATCGTTGGTTTGATATGCAAAATTATCTTGCTGAAAATCATATTGATAAAGCTCATATCGCCAAAAAAATCGGCAAATTATTGCAACAATGCGATGCATCAACAACGGAAAACACTTCATCTAATGCGGAATTTTGTGATGATATCCGTTTGATGTATTTTGATGGGGCATTTGACCCTGAGTTTTTGGATTTGAAGTATCGTCATCAGCTCTATATTGCAGGGCATCAACAATTGGGCATCAGTTATCATTCTGCCAAAGTCACTACAGCGTTCAAATATGATATTGCCAAAGATAGTGTGGAATTAACGCAATGATAGAGCTTTTTTTAGGTGGGGCAAGGTCGGGCAAAAGTCGTCATGCCGAACAGCGAGCCAAAGCGTTAAACGATGAATTAGGCTTGCCTGTGATGTATCTTGCTACTGCACAAGCTTTTGACGATGAAATGACAGACCGTATTGTTCATCATCAAAACAGCCGTCCAAATGAATGGCAAACCATTGAACAGCCGATTTATTTGGCTCAAACTTTACAAGATTTAAGCCAAAAACCGTGCGTGATTTTGGTGGATTGTTTGACTTTATGGCTAAATAATTTACTTTGTCATGATGATAAAAATTTACTGGGTGAGCAAAAACAGCAATTATTACAGCAATTAGAAAATTTAAAACATTCGGATTGTTATATACTATTGGTCAGTAATGAAACTGGGCTTGGCATCGTGCCGATGGGGCAATTATCACGCCAGTTTGTTGATGAAAGTGGTTTTTTACATCAGCAATTGGCACAGATGGCGGATAACGTCACGTTCTTTGTGGCAGGTTTGCCAATGGTGTTAAAAGGTTAAAAATGTGAAATATAATCTTTTGGTTTTTCTTCTGGGTGTCTGAAATAATAACCATCAGTAACACCGCCTATTTCTTTATTTTTAAAATCAGCAAAACTATACCATGTTTGATATTCAATAGAGCGAGTGAAAATTTCACAATCATCATCATAGCTTGTACCAAAAGTAAGATAAGGATAATTAAAGTTGATGAGTTGCCAAATCTGTAATTGTTCCACGCAACAATATTTCATCTTTTCAAAATCAAAAATATAAGTGTTAAACTTGTGTTTGAAATTTATATGACACAATCTTAATGCCAAAAAACGTTGATGATGACTAAAAGCATATTCACCGTGATATACCTTTGAAAATTGAAAGTACGGAGAAATTGCAACGTAAAATATAGGTGGGGAAAATCTTTCATAACCCATAAAATCGGCTGAAAAAGCACTATCTGATTTGAGCTGTATAGATTCTTCTAAACTTTCAATACTTTTAAAATTACAATCAGCATAAGCATCTTTAGGTGTCATTTTTCAACCTTACTGGATTTCAGTTATAGCCATATCATATAATAGCGTAATGAACTTGTAAAAAGAAAATCGAAAATGAACTGGTACACTCAACCAACCAAACCACTCAACCAAACCACGCAACAACAAGCCCAAGACCGCCAAAACCAACTTACCAAACCGACAGGTGCATTGGGGCAAATGGAAGATGTGGTAATTGCCCTAGCAGGTATGCAGGGTAAAATCTGCCCAACGGCTGACAAATTACATATCGCTACCTTTGCGGGCGATCACGGTATTGCTAGCCTTGGCGTATCTGCCTATCCGCAAGCCGTCACCCGACAAATGCTGTATAACTTTGCCAGTGGCGGAGCGTGTATCAGCGTGATGGCTCGGCATTATGGGGCAACATCGCAAGTGGTAGATTGTGGTACTTTGGGCGAAAGTTATACTTGTGATGGCGTGGAACAATGCCATGTTGCACCCTGTACGCAGAATTTTTTACAAGACTTTGCCATGACCAGTGAACAGCTTGAGCAAGCGTTAAATATCGGCAAACAGAGCGTTGAACGTGCGGTGGAAAACGGTGCAGATATTTATATCGCAGGGGAAATGGGTATCGGTAATACCACGGCATCATCGGTTTTGGCAGGACTATTATTAAATGAAAATGCAGAAATTTTAACAGGTCTAGGCACTGGGGTCGATGACAAAACCTTTGCTTTCAAAAAACAAGTCATTCAACAAGCCATTGATAAATATCAATACTTGGATAATCCATTAGAGATGCTCCGTGCGGTGGCAGGCTTTGAGATGGTGGCGATGGTCGGGGCGTATTTGCGAGCAGGACAATTGGGCTTGCCTGTGATTGTTGGTGGTTTTATTTCGGCAGTATGTGCTTTGTGTGCGGTGCGAATCTGCCCAAGCGTGCGAGATTATATGTTGTTTTCGCATTGTTCAGCAGAATATGGCAACAAGGCGGTTTTACACGCATTACATGCCAAGCCTTTGTTAGATTTGGGTTTGCGTTTGGGTGAAGGCACTGGGGCAACCACGGCTTTTGGTATTATCCAATTGGCGTGCGTGGTACACCGTGAGATGGCGACTTTTGCCGATGCCAATGTATCGGATAAAAGCTGATGTTTTCATTGTCCAAATAATGCTATATTATTTTTAACCTACATCAGGATAACAACATGTCTAAAATCGCTTTTATAACGTTGGCAATCAGCACATTATTATTATCTGCCTGCCAAAATAATCTGACCCATACACAGGGATCTCAATCTACCAGTACGGTGAGCCAAATGACTGCCTATCGTCCGATTGCTTTAACCACTACCAATTTACAAGGTAAATGGCGTTTACTTGCTGTATCTGAAAATGGTGCGGAATATAAAGCACCAACGCTCAAAGGTCGAGATGGCAAAGACATTATTTTGCAAATTAATCAAGACTATGCAGGTGTGACCAATGGTTGTAATGGCGTATCAGCACAGTATAAAGTTGAAAAAGATCAGGTGAAATTTTCAGATGCAATGTCTACTTTGATGCTATGTGAATCAAGCTTGATGGCGGTAGATGATTTGGCGACACAATTATTAAAAGGCAAAGTGCAATTACAACAACTTGTCGATGATCAAGCCAATGCAGTGGAAATGCTGATTACTGTGGGCAATACGCGTTATAAATTTGTCCGTTTATCAGCATAACGTGTACAAATTTTTGCTTTTTTTGTGCATTGATAATTTAAAAAAAGGTTGAATTTATGCGTAAATTTTTGAGTGTTCCATTTTTCTTATTGGTGGCATGTAGCAATATAAATGCTATGCCCATTGATAATTATCCAAAACAACTTACTAAAAATTGTGGCGATGGTTTGGCTGATTTGTATGATGAATGTGCCGATCAACTTACTATTTTGAAACAAGCCATAAATGACGCTAAGCAACAACCTAATAAACGAATTTTAATTGTTTATGGTGCAGAATGGTGTATTTGGGACCATGTTTTTCATAAATATATTCAAGGAAAAGTAGGCGAATTTAATTATCAATGGCGAGATAATACAGGTGAATTTTCAAAATGGCAGATGTTAGAGCAAGTCAGCAACGAACAGTATCAAGACGCTAAAGCATTAAATCAATTTGTTGCAGATAATTTCATTGTAGTGAATATCGAAGCCGAAAAAAGCAATGGAAATGAGATATTTAAACGTATTGGTGCAAAACAAACATATCATTATCCAGCAATTATGGTCTTAGATAAGCAAGGCAAGCATCGTGCGACGATGCCAGCAGGTAGTGAAATTGTAGGTTTAGAAATTCGAGAGAGTGGTGGTCAAGAATATCGTGGCTATGACCGCAAAATATTACTAAATGAACTTAAAAAATTGCGTAAAGATGCTGAATAAAGATGTCTGAAAAGTTGAAACTCTCATTTATTCGCCACGGTGAAACCGAACTTTTGGCAGGCGGTAAAGTTTTACGTGGTTGGACGGACGATGCTTTGACCGCTACAGGCTGGACGCAAATGCAAAATGGCTTTGATCATGCCATTGTCGATAAGCAAAATTTTGATGCAATCATCACGTCAGATTTACAGCGTTGTCGCTTATTTTCTGAACATATTGCCCAAAAGCATGATTTACCAATACTCATAAATGCCAATTTTCGAGAAATCCATTTTGGGGATTGGGAAAATTGCGATGTGGCAACATTATTTGAGCAATTTCCTGATGAATTGAGCCAATATTGGCAAAGTCCAAGCCAATTCACGCCGCCGAATGCGGAAAGCTTAACTGATTTTGCACAGCGTATAGACACTGCTTTAATGCAAATCAATGCCTTTGCCGAACAATATCAAGCCAAAAATATCTTAGTGGTCACGCATGGCGGTGTGATTAAATATTTACATTGCAAAGCCAAAAACATGCCACTAGATGCGATGCTGACAGAGCCTGCCGAACTCGGTACAGTGTATCGC
Organism: Hubeiibacter jixunmingi; assembly: GCF_041928215.1. Taxonomy (NCBI): domain Bacteria; kingdom Pseudomonadati; phylum Pseudomonadota; class Gammaproteobacteria; order Moraxellales; family Moraxellaceae; genus Hubeiibacter; species Hubeiibacter jixunmingi. The sequence continues at coordinate 13,679 of NZ_JBHFHK010000042.1, forward strand.
TTTACTTGGCAAAATCATCACTTAGCATTGTGCGAGTCATCATGTCCATTGTGATGCCTTTCTTAATTGCTTTGCAATTTCTCACCACTATTCCTGTGCGATTACCGTACATGCCAAGCCGTGAACAAAACGCTTTGTCACTGCTATTTTATCCGCTGATTGGTTTGATGATTGGCGGTATATTGTGGCTAATGGCAAGCTTTTTAACTTTACCCATTATGCTACTAAGTATTTTAATTGTCGTCGCTTGGATATGGCTGACGGGCGGATTGCACCTTGATGGCTTAGCGGATACTGCGGATGCGTGGGTGGGTGGTTATGGCGATGTTGAACGTACTTTAAAAATAATGAAAGACCCGACTTGTGGGGCGATGGGCGTAATCGCGATTGTGTTAAATATCGCCCTAAAATGGGCGTGCGTATATAGCCTATTAGAATTATCACATTTAAATAAAAGTTTTTTATGGATTTTGATGTTTATACCGATGTTGGGGCGATTAAGTCCTTTAGTTTTATTTTTAACTACATCTTATGTCAGGAAAAATGGTTTGGGTAGTGCTTTGCAAGATGTCAGCAAAATTGCTGTAATCAGTGTAATTTTATTGACAACGTTTTCATTATTATTTTTAGGTTGGCAAACGGCACTATTACTGTACTTAGGTTTTTTTGCCAGTGTATTTTATTTAAGATGGCGATTTATGCAAAGAATTGGTGGCATTACGGGAGATACGGTTGGGGCAAGTATTGAAATCGTGGAAGTGCTTCTATTATCATTATTTATCTTCAAAATATATTAGAAAAAGTCATTATAAAATATCGGGTTAAATCAAATTATTAGATATAGCAATAGATATATTCCAAAAACAATATTTGCAAAAAAAATTTTTTTAATTAAGATAAACTCATACTTTTGTTACGTTTGTCATTTTTTTTAAGTCGCAAAAGGGCAATAAGACAATTTTAAAATGGGTTAAAGTTTCTATATGGAGGTTGTATGACATTGGAACAATTAGTAGGACACCTGAATGATTGGGTGTGGAGTCCTGCCCTGATTTATCTATGCTTAGGCGTGGGGCTGTATTTTTCCATTCGTAGTCGCTTTTTACAAGTACGCCATTTTGGTGGCATGTTACGCCTGTTGATGGACGGCAAAAGCTCCAATGAAGGCGTATCTTCTTTCCAAGCCCTTGCCATGTCTTTGGCAGGGCGTGTCGGTACGGGTAATATTGCTGGTGTGGCAACGGCAATTACTTTTGGTGGACCCGGTGCACTATTTTGGATGTGGATGGTGGCATTTTTGGGGGCGAGTACCGCTTTTGTCGAATCATCTTTGGCTCAAATTTGGAAAGAAAAAGATAAAGACGGACACTTTGTCGGTGGTCCAGCCTATTATTTTGAAAAAGGCTTGGGTCAAAAATGGTATGGTGTGCTGTTTGCATTGTCTGCTATCGTTGCCTGCGGTATTTTATTACCAGGCGTACAAGCCAACTCAATTGCAGAAGCAATGAGCCATTCTTTAGATATTGCAAAACCAACCTCAGCCGCAATTTTGGCAGTATTATTGGGCTTTATCATTTTTGGTGGTGTAAAACGTATTGCATCAGCAGCAGAATTGATTGTGCCTTTTATGGCTTTGGCATATATCATCGTTGCAGTAGTTATCGTATTGATGCATATTGAACAATTGCCTGACACGATTGCTTTGATTTTCCGTTCAGCTTTTGGTCTGGATTCAGCTTTTGGTGCGATTATTGGCTTGGCTATTCAGTGGGGCGTCAAGCGTGGTGTATATTCGAACGAAGCGGGTCAAGGTACAGGCCCGCATCCAGCGGCAGCGGCAGCGGTATCACATCCAGCAAAACAAGGTTTGGTACAAGCATTTTCGGTTTATGTCGATACGCTATTTGTTTGCTCAGCAACGGGTTTCATGTTGATTATCACTGGCATGTACAATGTGCAAGATCCGAATAATAAAGAAGGCTTTCTATTCCACGGTGTACAAGGTGTGGTAGCAGGTCCGGGCTATGTACAAACCGCGATGGAAAATATCATGCCAGGTTTTGGTTCAGCATTTGTGGCGATTGCATTATTTTTCTTCGCTTTCACCACGATTATGGCATATTACTATATCGCCGAAACCAATATCCGTTACCTAAGTCGTACTTTTAAGCTCGATTGGGCAATTATCGTGCTTAAAGTAGTGATTATCATGATGGTGGTTTATGGCTGTGTGAGAACTGCGGATTTGGCATGGGCATTGGGCGATTTGGGTGTGGGTGTGATGGCTTGGTTAAATATCATTGGTATTTTATTCTTGCAAAAACCAGCTTTTGATGTGTTGAATGACTATGAAAAGCAACTCAAAATGGGTATAGATCCGATTTATAATCCAAAAGATCATGGTATTCAAACTGCCGAACTTTGGGATGAAATTGGGGAAAATTACCGCAAAAATCCAGATAAAACCCCATTTAAACCTTAAGCCAATCGGTTCTTAACGTTTAAAAATCAAAAATCTGCATTTTATTTTCTCTATAGAGCAAAAGAAGATGCAGATTTTTTTGTATTTGCAATTCAGCTATAATCACAATTAAATTTTTTAATCCTGTCGAGTTGATAATGCAGACCATTTCTATAGTCGGATTCGGTGCTTTGGGGGCATTGTTTGCCAGTCAATTACAACCTTTTTTAAGTGACAATTTACGCATTATTGCCGATAAAAATCGTGTACAACGTTACCGCTCACAAGGTTTATTGGTAAATGGCAAAGCGGTGGATTTAAATTATCTGACACCTGAAGAGTGTGCTACGCCTGCCGATTTGGTTTTGGTATGTTGTAAGTTTTATCAACTCAAAGATGTTTTACCACTGATTGCCAGTCAATTGGGTGAGAAAACAATTATTGTTTCTGCCCTAAATGGCATTGCCAGCGAACAAGTGTTGGCAGAGTATTTTGGCAAACAGCGTATTGTCTATTGTGTGGCACAACAAATGGACGCTCGTAAAGAAGACAATAAATTGATTTATCGTGATGCAGGACAATTGGTGATTGGTGCTATGAGCGATGATGAAAAAGAACAACAACGAGTACAAGCGGTTGCCGACTTTTTTCAAAGATTAAAATTCCCACACAGTATTAGCCCGAATATGCCACGCCAGTTTTGGGGCAAATTCATGCTCAATGTTGGGGTAAATCAAACCGTTGCCTTGTATCAAGGCACTTTTGCCACAGTACAGGCGGAAGGTGAGGCAAGAGAAATGTTTAAAGCTGCCATGCGAGAAGTGATTGCGATAGCAAATGCCGAGGGCGTGCCTTTAAATCAAGATGATTTTAACATGTGGGTAAATATTATGGACAATCTCGATCCGACCAGTATGCCATCACTACGACAAGATTTATTGGCAAAACGTGTGTGCGAATTAGATTTATTTGCGGGTACAGTGCGGGAATTGGGTAAAAAACATCAGATTGTTACACCAGTGAACGATCAGCTTTATGATGGTATTACTAAATTAATGCAAGATTTTTAAAAGATGAAAATACTAAGGATAACGTGAGTTCGGTTTAAAAAGGCATATTTTTATTGTAATTATATGATTTCTAAAAAGTAGGGTGCGTCCCACGCACCATTTTAATGCCGTTTTCTGAAAGGTGCGTAAGACGTACCCTACAGACGAATTAAATTTACTTTTAAAATCAAACAATTATATCTTAGTTTATCCCGAACTCACGTTAAGGATAAAATCATATTTATCCTTAGTATTTAAAAATGCTTATTTTGCATCAACATCTAATAACATAATATCAAAAATCAACATGCTATTTGGCGGAATCTCACCTGCACCAATTTCACCATACGCCAATTCAGCAGGCACGAATACCCGATAGACCGATCCTTTTGGCATCAGTTGTAATGCTTCTTGCCAACCTTGAATAACTTGATTCACTTTAAAATTAACAGGGTGATCACGGGCAATCGAGCTGTCAAAAACCGTTCCATCCAGCAAGCGTCCTTCGTAATTCACCAATACATTGCTGTTTGCAGTCGGTTTTACGCCCGTACCTTGGGTAAAGACTTCATACTGTAAACCTGATTTTGTGGTCACAACATTTGCACGTTTAGCATTATTAGCTAGAAATTTTGCCTGTACTTGGGCATTTCCTGCCACGACATTACGAAAATCGGTAAAAGGTTGCATCGCTTGTTGTTGGCGTTGTCTTGCATAATTATCAATAACTTGATTCATGCTTTCACGAGTAATTGTAGGGTTCTCACCTTTTATCGCAGCCTGAACACCTTGTAAAAAAGCCTGTGTATCTAAATTAGCAAAGGTATTTTTGGTGGTTTCAGAAATACGATAACCAATAGTATAGCCCAGTTTTTGAGATTCAGGACTGTTTTCAGTAATTGGTGCAGCATTTGCATAAGAAATTGTAGTCAGCAAAGCTGTCGATAAAATGATTTTTTTCAACATCTTAGATCATCCCATTGATAAAAATTAAAAAGATATCCAAAGTATCAACATAGTTGAGATACTTTTCAAGTGATTTATGTTAAAAAAGCCAATCACGAATCATGATTGGCTTTTTGAGATCTGGGCAAAATGAAAATTATTTCACTTGTATCAATTGCACATCAAAAATCAAGGTACTATTCGGTGGGATACTACCCATATCACGCTCACCGTATGCTAATTTTGCAGGAATAAAGAAAGTAAATTCACCACCTTCTTTCATCAACTGTAAACCTTCAGTCCAACCTGGAATCACGCCTTTTAATGGAAACTCGATGGGTTCACCACGTTCCAAAGAGCTATCGAAAACCTGACCATTAATTAAAGTACCTTGATAGTGTACTTTGACTGTGCTGTTAGCAGTGGGTTGTTTACCCGTACCTGGTTTTTTCACAATATATTGCAGACCTGAAGCAGTAGTTTTTACGTCAGGTTTCTTTGCGTTCTCGGCAAGGAAAGCAGCACCTTCGTCAGTTGCTTTAGTCGCAGCGGATGCTGGTGCAGGTTTAGCATTTGTAGCTTGTTTAGCAACTTGGTTTTGCTGGATCTGTTTCATAAACTCTTGATGGGCAGCTTGAATCTCTTCTTGTGTAAATGGGAACTGTTCATGTGCGTGTCCTGCTTTCGCACCAGCTGAAAAAGCATCTAAATCAATTTCCTCAGGGCTTTGATTTGCTATTTCGTATCCCAAGACATAACTGATCTTTTGTGCTGCGTTAGCATTTTTAGTATCGAAATTCACATTTAATGCTGGCTTAGTCTGAAATTGACTAGGATTTTGACTTGCCAAATATACAGGTACCAACGCTACACCACCCAATACAGCCGCAACGGCAATCGGAAGAGCCTTACTCATAATGATAGAATCCAAATAAGATATAAAATAAACGCAACTATATTAGCATAGCTATATATAAAGAATAGTAAGATATTTGCTAAAAAATTGTACCCAAGATGTATAAATTAATTATTTTATAAAAATCAATACCTTATTAATTTTCCCGTATGTAAAGAAATCAAAAGAAAAATAAATCACAAAAAAGGCTTGCAAAGGAAGAGGAAGTGTCTATAATACGCATCCATAGGGAGTGATGATAACGATAATTTAGAAGATTGATGATGCTGTTAAGTTTTGGTTTTTCATGGTTATTTTGGTGTTTAGCTTAAGTAATTTGAAATATTTTGAAATTAGGTATTGACAATTAATTCTGATGTGTTATTATTTCAATCCTTGCTTGGTTACTTGCAGATGATGCGTAACGAGATATTTAAAACTGATAGAGAAACAACTTGTGTGGATTTTTGCTTAGGTTGAGATAAGAAATTATCATTGATTGAAGTAAAGATTGACTCGAAGTTTATTTGAGCAAAATTTGCTAGTAATTGATGAGCCAGATTTGATGGTTAGATTAAA
>NZ_JBHFHK010000043.1:0-19060 GCF_041928215.1 Hubeiibacter jixunmingi
ATTGGGCATCAGTAAGTGTTAGTCTATTCATATAATCAGAATAACTGATTTTCTTTGTATGTCAACACACCCTAATAAAGACTTTGAGATTTTTTTAAATCGTTCTTGCTCAGCGAGGAATAGATTGATAGTGGTTGTAATGATTGGGATGATGAGTAATGTTTCAGCATATTCGATATATTCTCGATTGCCAAAAATGGTGAACAATCCTAGTGCTAACGCAATCGTGCCAATATTTTCAATTAAACTATAACGTATGGCTTCTTTTTTCAATTCGGCATTATTCTTTCCTGAATTTTTCATGATCATGTCTTTCCGTGATAGTCATTCGTTGTATGAAGATTATATTCTATAATCTCAAACGTTTTTCCTAAAGATCAACCCAATACACCTATGCGTACTGGGTTGATTTTTTAATACTATGAAAAATTAGTATTTATATGCATCCGCTTTAAATGGACCTTCTACAGGCACACCCAAATAATCCGCTTGTTCATTGGTCAGCTGTGTCAATACACCGCCAAAGCCTGCGACCATCGCTGCTGCCACTTCTTCATCTAGCTTTTTCGGCAAGACTTTGACATACAAGTTTTCAGCTTTTTTATCGGCAGGTAAGTCAGCAAACTTCTCAGCAAACAAGTGCATTTGAGCCAAAACTTGGTTAGCAAACGAACCATCCATAATACGCGATGGGTGACCTGTAGCATTACCCAAATTCACCAAACGACCTTCAGATAACAAAATGAGATAATCGCTGTCATTGTCTGAACGATAGACTTGATGCACTTGTGGTTTGACTTCTTCCCAACGGTATTTACGCAAATAATTGGTATCAATTTCAGTGTCAAAGTGACCAATGTTACATACTACCGCACCCGCTTTTAAATTATCCAACATCAAGGCATCACAAACGTGATAGTTACCTGTTGTCGTCACGATCAGGTCAGTATTTTGCAATAAATCTAGATTTAAATCTTCTTTCTTGTGTGATGGTACGCCATTTTTGTATGCAGAAACCACTTCATAACCGTCCATACACGCTTGCATTGCACAGATTGGGTCAATTTCAGTCACACGTACAATCATGCCTTCTTGACGTAAAGATTGAGCAGAACCTTTACCCACATCACCATAACCAATGACCAAAGCACGACGACCAGACAATAACATATCTGTACCACGTTTAATCGCATCGTTTAATGAGTGACGGCAGCCATATTTATTGTCATTTTTAGACTTGGTCACAGAGTCATTGACGTTAATCGCAGGGACTTTAAGGCTACCATCTTTCAGCATTTCTAATAGACGCGCCACGCCTGTGGTGGTTTCTTCAGAAATACCGTGGATATTTTCTAATAATTGCGGATAGTCATTATGGATCAATGCAGTCAAATCACCGCCATCATCCAAAATCATATTGGCATCCCAAAGCTGACCTTTTTCTTCGTCGCCAACAAACAATTGCTGACGCAAGCACCATTCGTACTCTTCTTCAGTTTCGCCTTTCCATGCAAAAACAGGAATTTGACGTGCCGCAATCGCAGCAGCAGCGTGGTCTTGGGTTGAGAAAATATTACATGATGTCCAACGTACTTCTGCACCCAATTCAACTAGGGTTTCGATTAACACCGCAGTTTGAATGGTCATGTGGATACAGCCAAGGATTTTTGCACCAGCCAATGGTTTGCTGTCAGCATAACGTTTACGCAAGCCCATCAATGCAGGCATTTCTGCTTCTGCAAGTTTGATTTCTTTACGTCCAAAATCGGCTAAGTTGATGTCAGCGACTTTATAATCGCTAAAATTTTGATGGCTTTGTGCAGACACTGCGTCCACTCCTTCTTGAAAAAATTAAGAAAAAACGCAGATGCCGTTGTTGATAGCGATTTTGTCATTTTAAAATAAAACAATACGCTACCGAAAATCGAGCCTCACAAGGAAAAATAATGTGATTTTTTACACAAAATCTTGTTGCAGCATCTCTCGACTGGGAATATGATACAAAAATAAGCCCTGTTTTTCAATGCAACACTGTTTAAAAACAAGACTGATTATCGTTCTAAAAATATCCCATGAACAAGGAAACGCAATGAAAAATTTATTTACTAAACATCATCTATGCCTATTGGCAACATGTCTATTATTTTCTACAAGCAGTGCAGTATTTGCCAATGACAGTGCGGGCTATGTGGCAACAGGCGGAGTAAGTTATATTAAAAATCCCAATATCAGTATGCACAGCGAAGATTTATTGATTAGCAAAGATATTATTCGGGTCAATTATCAGTATAAAAATTTGTCAAATCAGGAGATTCGCGAAAATATTCTATTCCCTTTACCTAAAGTCGATAGTTTTATCGATTCAGATTATGCCGATGTCGAGCAGCTTTATCGTAGTTTTAAAATTTGGGCAAATGGGCAACCGATTAAGCCGACCATTCATGTGCGTACCTTTATGTATCCTGTTAAAAATGGCGAACGGGCCTATCCTGAAAATGGTGAAGCCAGTATCGATACCACAGCATTATTTCAGGCGTGCGGTATCAGTGACAGTGAAATGATGCGACCATGGACGCAGCGTGATAAAGTGAATACGGTCAGCCAAAAATTATTAAAGTGTAACAATGCTGAATTGAAAAAATTATTGCTTGCAGATGATGGTGAAAGTGACACTCCTTGGCAATCGCAGATTATTTACAGTTGGCAACAGCCATTTAAAGCCAATAGTATCACCACAGTCAAACATGAATATCAACCTTTGGTTGGGGGAAGTGTTGGCACCAGTGAAGATGAATTACAAAAGCACTGTGCCGATAATGACTTAAGGAAAAGATTAAAACGTTTTAATGAAAGTGGTAGTCCTTTTTATAATATGCCTTACAATAGCTTAAGTTATATTTTAACCACAGCAAACAATTGGGCAAAACCAATCCAAGATTTTAAACTCACCGTACAGCGTGATGCAGGGGAGTTGGTGAGCCTTTGTTGGGATGGCAAAGTCCAAAAAATCAATCAAAATACCTTTGAAATGCGAGAGCAAAACTTTACCCCAAAACGTGATTTGGATGTGATTTTTATTCGTACCAAATGAGCGTAATAATCGTCATTTTATTGATTAAAAATGCTTGATAAAAAACCAATCACTATAAGGGTGATTGGTTTTTGTGATTTAATTTTATAATCTATACGGTAAATATGATTTACATGGTAAAAATAATATTATCGTATAAAATATTTGGAGATAAAGGTGAAAAAGTCACTTGTTTTGGCTATGCCGTTATTTTTAACAGGTTGTACGACAATATTTTATGATATATTTTATATTCCAACCAGTGATTTACCCTGATTATTAATTTACAGCGAGATAAACCTTATTCAAATTCGAGTGATATAATTGCTGTTAAAAAACACAGCAATGGTTAAACAATTTTGTGGAAATAGTCAATTGTCATATATTACATGGGCTGAACTTGTCATTTAGGAACATCGACCATGAATGTCCAATTTGAATATGCTAAAATTGCACCTAATCAAATGATTTCATACGCAGATCGTGAACAATTTGCTCAGAAGCAAGCACAAGCTTTAATGCCATCCGCATGGCAAACCTATACAGTAGATACAAAACAAGTTATTGAAAAAGCAAAACAAATGGGTGTAACCTATCCAGCAGTAGATAATCCGCCAAGACCTTATAACCCACAAAATTTTAAGCGTGGTACGACCGTCACTTTAACCCTTTATATTGATAAAAAAGGTAATATTACGCAAAAAATTCAGCATGTAGAAAATATTGGTTGGGTACATACATAATATGAACATGATAATTAAGCAATTTTAATGATTTTTATTATGATTGCATAAGTTTTAAAATGTTGTTTCATCATATTTTGAGTAAATGATTTAAATAAATAGGAAGATAGTGTTATGAAAAAATCACTTTTAACCGCAATGATTCTCGCTGTTGTGAGTCAAACGGCAATCGCAAAAACCAGTCCTAACCAATGGGGAAATATCTTTGAGCAAGGTTATATGTTTTATTATCTCACCAACCCAAAAAATAATGTACTGAGAATCACTTGCAACGTGTCAAACACTGGGGATAATGAGCATGATGTCGCTATAGAAAGTGATTTTGATTTAGCTGAAAGTCAGTTTGCATACGATAATATGTCGGACTTGATATTTCAGTTTGATGGTCAAGTGAAAATGCAATTATCAAATCAAGATACCAAAAGTCCAAAAGGCAGTATGCAATGGACGCAATTTATTAAAAAAATTCATCAAGCAAAACAAATTGATGTATTTATTGATAATAAAAAAACAGCAACATTCTATCCAACAGCATCAAGTAAAAAATATGATTTAAAAAGCATCGAAAAAGATTGCAGACCGATGTTATTATGGCAAGATTAAAATTTGAAAATAAAAATCAATGCATTATGAAATTAAAAAATGCAGATAGGAGCAGTGGTCTGCATTTTTCTAGATTTAGATTTTTTTGAATTAATCATACTGATTTTGAACGACGCTTTTTAATTTTCATTACCAACCATATCACCAGTATGAATACAGCTAAGACTGCAATCAAGGCAATAATGGGGAAAAAAATCGCTAGGGCAGACAAGCCAATGGCTGTCCCAGTTTCGGCGACGGATACAGCAGGATTAGCTAATCCACCTGTTGTTGCAGTGGATGCCACACGACCTGTTGCAGTCACGCCTTTAATAGTTGCTGCGGCACCGCCACCTGCTACAATCGCCAATGCCCATGTCGTGGCTGGACTCATATCAGTAAGGGTAGATGCCATCACCAATGTCCCTGCAATACCTGCCAAAGGCACTGCCAAAGTATCCAAAGCATGATCCACAAAAGGAATCAAATAACCTAATGATTCAGTGATACTGGCAATACCCAAAATCACCAAAGCAGGGGTTGACGCGACCCATTGCCATTTTTCATTGATAGTAATAATGCCAAAATAGGCAGCAATACTTAGGGCAAATAAAGGCACAAAAATTCGAAAACCCGAGCTGGCAGCCAAGCCAATACCTAAGGCGATGCTTAATAACATTTCAATTGACAAATTCATGATTTGCACACTCTTTAAAAAATTAAAATGAATTGATGAAAGGGAAAATTTTATACATGAGCCTGTTCAACACGTTTAAAGACCAATTCATTGCCTTGCGAACTGTCAGCATCAAAATAATAACCATCAATATCAAAAGCTTTTAAATCATTAATATGGGAAATTTGCTGTTGAATAATAAAGCGTGACATTAACCCACGGGCTTTTTTGGCATAAAAACTAATAACTTTATATTTGCCATTTTTTTCATCTAAAAATACAGGTTTGATAATATTGGCATTTAAATGCTTTTCATTGACCGCTTTATAATATTCATCGGATGCCAGATTAATCAACACATCATCATTTTGCTGGTTTAAATCTTCTTGGATTAAATCGGTAATATGGCTTTGCCAAAATTCATATAGGTTTGCCCCACGTTCATTGTCCAATTTTGTACCCATTTCTAAACGATAAGGCAACATCAAATCTAATGGACGCAATACACCATATAAGCCTGATAACATCCGTAAATGTTGCTGTGCAAAATCCACATCTTTTTCACTCAAACTATAAGCATCCAAACCCGTATACACATCGCCTTTAAAGGCATATAAAGCTTGGCGTGCGGTAGATAAATCAAAATCCGCTTGCCAATCTTGAAAACGTTTGACGTTGAGTTCAGCCAATTTATCGCTAATCGACATCAAGTTTTTAACTTGCCCGACCGATAATTCACGGCAACGTTCAATCAATTCGTTAGAGTGCGATAAGAGTCGGGCTTGTGTATGTTGGGTAGTCGGTAAATCAGTTTCAAAATCTAAGGTCTTGGCAGGGGAGATGACAATTAACATTATTTTTGCTCAAAATTAAAACATGCTTTACTTTAACAAATAATGGTAAAAATAGCGAATGCAAAGCAATATTTTCATCATTTTCAAAACACAAAAACTAAAAAATATTCACTATAAAAGCCTTTATTTGCTAGAATGGCTCACCACATTTTTTGATAGGTAGGCATTGTGACCACGCATTTTTTTGCCACAGGTGAAGCAGGGCAGTTAGAAGTTTTTGTCAATCAACCACACGGTGAAATCAAAGGCATTGCTTTGGTGACGCATCCACATCCATTGATGGGCGGTAATCCTAAGCACAAGATTCCACAATTAATTTGTGAAGTATTGGTCGAAAAAGGCTTTTTGGTGTGGCGTCCGAGCTTTCGTGGTATGGGGCATTCACAAGGCGAGCATGATTTGGGCGAAGGCGAAAGTCGTGATATTGCACTATTGGCAGAGATGATGCAGAAACAATATCCGAATTTGCCCTTTTTTGGTGGCGGTTTTTCTTTCGGTTCGCATGTTTGGTCAAAAAGTTTTCATTTATTGCCAGAGCAACAACGTCCGCAAAAATTATTATTGGCAGGTTTGCCGTGCGGTAAAGTGCGTGAATTGGTAGAATATAAGACACCACATATTGATAGCCATCTATTGTTGGTACATGGTGAGCAAGATGATATTACGCCATTGGCGGATGTGATTGCATGGGCGACACCGCAACGTCATCCAATTACCATCATGCCTGGGGCAAATCATTTCTTTACAGGTTATTTAAAATCTTTACGTGTAATTATTGACCGTTATTATTAAAGATTTGATTGTAAAATCTTGGGAATGTCGCTAAATATTGCTATATTCTCAAGTTGTTGTTTATTTATTGATATAAGCAAGTGTTATTTTTGCTTATCATCACACTTCGCAAAAGCGTTTTCAACTTCATCTTCTGACATGAGTAAAAATCAGTATGAGCCAAACATCCGCATCATTACGCTCACCGCAGCAACGTTATCAGGACGCTTTAGATTCTGGGCATTTTATGCCTGATGCTGAACAAGCGAAAGCTGTTGCTGAGTTGCAACGGGTTTGGGAAGAGTTACAAGCCTTTGAAAAGCAATCGGCTGGCTTTTTTTCTTTTTTACGCAAGCCTACACAGCCAAAGGGCGTGTATATGTGGGGTGGTGTGGGACGTGGCAAAACGTGGCTGATGGATCAATTTTGTGAAAGTGTACCGCTGACTCGCAAAAAACGTATGCATTTTCATCACTTTATGCAATATGTCCATGCCGAATTAAACAAATTAGCAGGACAGCAAAACCCACTGGATACCGTGGCGGATATGATTTGCCGTGATACAGTGGTGATTTGTTTTGATGAATTTTTTGTATCCAATGTCACGGATGCGATGATTTTGGGTGATTTATTCCAAAAATTATTTAGCCGTGGTATTACTTTGGTGACGACATCAAATATTATGCCAGATGGTTTATATAAAGATGGTATTCACCGCAATCGTTTTTTACCGACCATTGAAGTGGTAAAAAATAATTGTGTGATTTTAAATGTGGATTCGGGTGTGGATTATCGTTTGCGTGTATTAAAACAATCAGAATTATTTAAATCACCGTTAAATCCAGAACATGAAAAATGGATTGCTGAGCGTTTTGAAAAATTAACTTCAGGACAAACAACCAGTACCAGTGATATTACCATTAATCATCGTACTGTCGTGACTTTGGGGCATAGTGAAGATGTATTATGGAGTGATTTTACTCAACTGTGTAAAAAACCACGCAGTCCAGCCGATTATATTGAAATCGCTAATACTTATAATACGGTGTTGGTGAGTGATGTACCACATTTAAATGATGTACTGAATGATGCCACACGCCGTTTTATTTATTTGGTGGATGAATTTTATGATAGACGTGTGAAATTAATTATTACATCACAAGATAGTCTGATCGAGATTTATCAAGGTGAACGTTTGGCATTTGAAATTGAACGTACTCGTTCACGCCTTTTGGAAATGCAATCGGAAGAATATCTCAATACTGAGCATCGTTTGATTGATAGTGAAAATGATGATAAAAAACAAGATATAGTTTAATGATTGAGAAAGGTGGGTGGTCATATATCATTCATCTTTTATTAGAAAATGATTAAAATAATTTGAAGTAAATAGGAGAAAAGAATATGGTTTATGCTAAAAAATTGATATATCTTAGCTTGCTTTTTGCAGTTATTGGCTTATTTTTACCTATACATGGTGAGTATGAAGCTCAAATCGCTGAATATAATTAGTATTGTGGTGTGGATATTATTGGTAATGCTTTTTATGGATTAAGTCACCATATTTAAATTTTTTTGAATAAATGTACATGTTTAATACTTTTGGCAATATTGATATTCATAGTGATTTTTTGGGGTTTAAGTAATTATATTTTTAATTATATGGCAATATCGGGAGACTATTTTAATTTATGTGGTTTATCATTTTGGTTATCTGCAGTTACTATCGCAACCACTCAACTCATCTATGCAGAGAAAAAATAGCAGGCAGTCAATCCAAATATAATAATGGTGATATGTATAGCGATTTTTGTTTTGGTCTATTTAAGCAATGATATACTTCATCCTGTAATGATGTTTTTTGCCACGATACTGGATAAATTGCTATAATTTGGTTCTTTAGCCATACTTTGGATTGAGTGTAGTATGCAAGCTATGCCACGCTATCAGCAACAATCACGACTTTTGCAACAGGTCAAAACCGCCCCCAAGCCTTTACAATCGTGGCTGTTGGCACGGGGTTCGCTGACCAAGCAATTGACGCAATTGGCAAATGGACAATTTCGTGTACAAGTCTTGAGTAATGGTTGGCAAAAACTAGATGCAGTCACCGCACAACGTTTGGACTGTCGTCCGCAACAGCTGGCATGGGTGCGAGAAAGCTATTTGTTTGGCTCAAGTCGCCAACCATGGGTAAAAGCACGCAGTATTATTCCGATATCCAGTTTGCAAAAGCAAGCTCGGATTTTTCGTTATATTGGTAAAAAACCGATGGGTAAAATATTGTTTTTTAGACAAAATCCTACAGGGCAACGCTGGTGCGACAAAACGCAATTAGGCTATGCACGACAAAGCTGTTATCTATGGCAAGGCTGTCAAGTATTGGTAGAAGAGATTTTTTTAGATGCTTTTCAACAGTTTTTAAATAAAACAGCAGAATAAAAAGTTGAATGAAACAAGCAAGCATAATTATGCTAAAATCGCTTAAAAATATGCATTCAATTTAAATCATGGCACTGCTCAATAAAAATTCTTCGCTGTATCAATCGGCTTATCCTGATAATCTTGCCAAAACGTGGTCGGAACGTGTGCAAGCCTATTATTATCTTTGTCGTTTTGATAAACCGATAGGCACAGAATTGGTGCTATGGCCGACCATGATTGCGTTATGGATGGCGGCACAAGGCATGCCTGATTGGCGGATTTTGTTGCCGATGTTGCTAGGTGTGGTGTTTATGCGTGCGGCAGGCTGTGCGATTAATGATTTTGCCGACCGTAAAGTCGATGGGCATGTGACACGAACTAAAACACGTCCGCTTGCAACAGGGGTGATTCGTCCGATTGAAGCCCTTTGGGTATTTTTTGGCTTGATTATTGCCAGTGCCAGTTTGTTATTATTTTTGCCTTTATCGACTTTTTTTTGGTCGTTTGGGGCATTGGTTTTGGCGTTTATTTATCCATTTATGAAGCGTTACACGCATTTACCGCAAGTATTTTTGGGGGCGGCATTTTCGTGGGCGATTCCGATGGCATATAGTGCGGTGGGTAAAACGCCTGATTTGACTTGTTGGTTATTGTATTTTGCTAATTTGGCGTGGACGGTGGCGTATGATACGCAATATGCCATGACCGATAGAGAAGATGACTTAAAAATTGGCGTAAAATCCACTGCGATTTTGTTTGGGCGTTATGATGTGGCGACAATTTTTGCCTTGCAAATTGTCAGCGTAGGGCTGTGGTGTGTGGCATTTTATCGTGAAAATATGTTGTTTGGTGCGGCAGGTTTAGCTTTGCTTGCAGTTTTAGCTGATTTTATTTATCAAACTTATCGTATCCGACATCGTGAACCACAACAAACTTTTTGGGCATTTCGGCATAATCGTTGGATTGGTTTGATGTTGTGGGCGGCGATGGCGGTATATTTTGCATCTTTCAAGCTTGTTTGAATAAATATTGACACTTTTTTACAAATTTACAATATAAACATCACAATTTCATGTTATTTGTATATAACTAGTCACTATTTTGTCATTTGTCAAAAATAAACTTGGATGGACCCAAAAGCTTGCAATAGCGTTCTTATACAATCTGATGGGAAAAACACATTACCGATACTGATAGTCGCTCATAATAAACGTTGGAGTTATCTATGCGTCTTAAATCAAAATGTCTACCGTTATTCGTCGCTGGTGCTATGATGAGTGCATGTAGCATCAATCCAATTCACTCAAATACGCAACCTACATCTTCTCAAAACAGCGGTCAATCAACACAAGCAATTACCACAAAGCAATTACAAGACAATGTAAAAACCATTGTGGTGATTTATACTGAAAATCGTAGCTTTGATAATCTATATGGTTTATATCCAGGTGCTGACGGTATTCCTGGTGTAAATCCAAGTTCGAGCCAAAGCAAGGCTGCACCACAGTTAGATCGTGATGGCAAAGTGCTGGCAACTTTACCAAAAACGTGGGGTGGGGTGGTTAATGGTAAACCCGATGTGATTCCAGAAGCAAGTACAGGTGGCAAACCTAATCAACCATTTCAAATCGATGCACCGACTGCACAAGGTGGCTTTGATTTACCACTTGATGTAAATACCATTGACTTGGTACATCGTTTCTTTAATAACCAAATGCAAATCAATGGTGGCAATAATGATAAATTTGCTGCCTACTCAAATGCAGGTGGTTTATCTATGGGTTACTACGATGGTAGTAAAATGAAGCTGTGGAAGTATGCACAAGATTATGTTTTGGCGGATAACTTTTTCCAAGGTGCATTTGGTGGCTCTTACTTAAATCATCAATATTTGATCTGTGCGTGTGTACCGACATATCCAAATGATGGTATTGCAGTCACAGGTGGCAGTAAAGTATCTGCGGTGATTCCAAATACAAATCAACTGGCAACCAAACCGACTTCACCAGTTTCTGCTTTGGATGGTGCACCACAATATGTGAGTGATGGTTCATTGACACCACCAAATTATTTGGGAGACGGCAAATATTACACCATCAATACCATGCAACCACCCTATCAGCTCAGTGCAAACAAAGCACCACCAACAGACACAACCAATACTTTGGCTGATTTAAATAGTGTAACGACTGAATATCCTGTAACCAATACCAATATTGGCGATCTTTTGGATAATAAAGGCATCAGCTGGGCATGGTACTCTGGTGGGTGGAATGAAGCACTAAAAGATCCTAACCAAATCTATGGTGGTCGTTTGCAGTTCCAAACACATCATCAACCCTTTAACTATAGTATCAAAGCAGACCCAACTACAGTAAGCGGTCAGGCTTATCGTAAAAAACATTTTAAAGATTTTGATGAAGCCTTTTTACAAGATGCTAAAGCAGGCAATTTGCCAGCAGTCACCTTTTATAAGTCAAGTGGTATATTGAATCAGCATCCAGGTTATGCGCAAGTCGCTGATGGTGATGCCCATGTCGCAGAAGTCGTGGCTCAATTGCAACAAAGTCCACAATGGAAAAACATGGTGATTGTGATTACTTCTGATGAGAATGGTGGTTTTTGGGATCACAAACGTGTACCAAAAGGTGATGTATGGGGGCCAGGAACGCGTATTCCAGCATTGGTCATTTCACCGCTTGCTAAAAGAGGTGTAGTGGATCATACCCAATATGATACAGCCTCTATCTTGCGTCTGATCACACGCGTATTTGATCTGCCAAAACTTGATGGGTTAAAGCAACGTGACAATGCATTGGTTAAAAATGGTGGCGTAGCAATGGGTGATTTAACCAACACTTTGGACGTCAAGACATTTGCACGCAAGTAAGATGCAAAGTCTAAGCTAAAACTGATTCAGTAATTTTAGATGCTGTGTTTATTCGTAAGCACAGCTTTTTTTATGATGATTTCAAGTTAAAAATGACAATAGATAATGCAGAATGCTAAAAGCACAAAACCCTTACAATCATTGATATGTAAGGGTTTTGATTAATTTGGCTCTCCCACCTGGGCTCGAACCAGGGACCTGCGGATTAACAGTCCGTCGCTCTACCGACTGAGCTATGGGAGAATATGCAGTGCATTATATAGGATTTTTTTAGGTCGTCAAGCGAATTTCTAATAAAATTGATAAAAATAATTTAACTGTCGATGATTTGTTCAAATTGTTAAATGATTACTCAAAAAAAGCTTTTTAAACGCACAATTCGCATATCAAAACCACAGATAATTCGCTAAGATAAGTGCTGATTAAAATCTAAATGGAAAAAATCATGAAAGAAAGTGTATTAAAAAATGTGGCAATCAGCATCTTGGGCTTAGTGGGTATGATCAATCCGAGTTTTGCTGACTTTGCGATTGTGGAAGATAGCGATGGTTTTAGCAATTTACGCCAAGCTGAAAATGCCAACAGCCCAATCGTGCGTAGCATTCCTACAGGGCAGGCGGTGTGGTATTGCAATAATGGTGAGATTTGTAGCGATGGCAAAGCCAGTCCGTGGCAATTAGTAATGACTGCCGATAAAAAGAAGGCTATATGCATCAATCTCGCCTAAAAAATATCAATCAATTTGAAAAAATGAATTTGACAGCCAATAAGTTTGACAGCTTACAATGTCGTAATGCATCCTATCAGTTGAATGTCAAAATCAGTAAAGTCGATTTGGCACAACATACACAATTTTTCAAAAAGAATAAAGATGGTACTTATTCAAATACGGGTAAGGCATTTGTGGGTAGTGATGGTGAATTGCCAATTAGTCAATATCAAAGTATAGATTTGCTTAATCTTAAAACCAAGCAAAAACAAAGCATTGCGAAAACGGCTTATGAACATTTGTTTAACCCAAGCTTTTTTGACACATCAGAAGATATAGCCAAACGCAATGCCTGTTATTTTGATGCCAAGCGTGACCGCATTTATTGGTATGCACAAAATAGTGATGGGGCAGGCAGTTATGAAATGTTGATGATTTTTGAGCATGGGCAACATTTAAGTACATTATACAACAATCAATTTAATGGCTAATCAATTCATTTATTTAGCAAGCGAATTTAGGCTTTAAAGTATGCAAAATCTTTATTCGCTTTTTTCTTTTAACAATAAAACATTCCCAAAGATAGTAAACTTGATTATGATACACCTTTCATTTTTATCATCATTGTGAGCTTTTTATGCAAGTACAAGTCAAGATTTTAGATCCACGTTTGGGTACAGAATGGGATATGCCGAGTTATGCCACGATGGGTTCGGCAGGTTTGGACTTGCGTGCCTGTTTGGATGCACCGTTGACCATCAAAGCAGGTGAAACGGTATTGGTCAAAACAGGTTTGGCGATTTATTTGCAAGATCCAAATTATGCAGGTTTGATTTTACCACGCTCAGGTTTGGGACATAAACATGGCATTGTGTTGGGTAATTTGGTGGGTTTGATTGATGCGGATTATCAAGGCGAATTGATGATTTCGGTATGGAATCGTAGTCAGCAAGATTTTGTACTCAATCCTGCGGAACGTTTGGCACAATATGTGGTTGTACCTGTACAACAAGTGCAGTTTGAAATCGTAAATGAGTTTCAAGCGACAAGCCGTGGTGCAGGCGGATTTGGTCACACTGGACAACAATAATTTTTAATTTTATCAACATCGTTTAAATATAAGCATAAGGGAGAAGTCAGATGTCCGAGTCAGTTGTTTCATTCAACCAAACTATTCGACTTCGCCCTGAACAGCGTAAAATTTTCCGTGCCTACGATATACGTGGGCAGGTTTCTGTTTTAGATGAAATTTTAATTACTCAAATCGCTCATGCTTTGGCACAGACTTATTTAGAACAGCAACAATCATGCGTGGTAATTGGCTTTGATGCACGGCTGAGCAGTAAAAATTATGCCGAACTTATGGCAAGAATCTTTGCTGAGCAGGGTTTAGATGTGGTTGAAATCGGCTGTGTGAGCTCGCCAATGTTGTATTTTACTGCCAGTCAATATCAGGGCAATGGCGTGATGATTACCGCGAGTCATAATCCTATTAGTGACAATGGTATCAAATGGCTGGTGCAAGGTTTTGCACCGACGGCTGAACAAATTCAACAACTTGCCGATAAAATTGAAAGCTTAGATATACTAGATTTTCCATATCAAAAAAACACAAAGATCGCTAATCAATCAAGACAGGCAGAACAGCTTTATCTAAATTATTTACAGCAGGATATTCAACCGAATCACAAATTTATTTTGCATGTTTTTTTGGATGGCTTAAATGGTTCAGCAGGAAAATTGGCAGAACAAGCCTTGCAGCAATTGGCTTACGACTTTACTGCATTCAATACCAATGCCAATGGGCATTTTCCGAATGGCTCGCCCGATCCGAGCAATGCAGAACGTCTCTTAACACTGCAACACGCAATTATTCAAGCCAAGCATCATTCAGACCAGCATTGTTTAGATGAACATTTTGTTGGTATGGTATTGGATGGCGATGGTGATAGAGTCGTGTTAGTAGATGAATATGGAAAAGTGGTCAGCCCAGACAGATTATTGTGCTTATTGGCAAAAATCGTGCTACAGCAAGAGATTAAATCACCGTATAAAAAAGAAATTTTGTGCGATGTTAAATGTTCAACATTATTGGCAAAAGTCGCTGAAAAACACGGCGCAACACTCAGAATGATACGAACAGGGAGTAGCTTTTTACGCAATGATTTACAGCGTAGCCACGCTTGTTTTGGTGGTGAGTTCGCAGGGCATTATGTATTTAACGATGGACGTGGTTGCGGTTTTGATGATGGCTTATATGTGGCGTTGCGTGTATTTGAATATTTACAACAACATCATTTGAGTCTATCGCAAGCTTTGGCAGAATTTCCAGAGCATCTTGCTACCGAAGATATTTATATTGATAATCAAGATATTGATTTTCATCAAGTGATAACTACACTAAAAGACAAGGCTGCACATCAGTCAGATGTTGATTGTTGTGAAATTGATGGGATTCGTTTGGATTTTGCACACGGTTTTGGTCTGTTGCGTGCATCGAATACGGGCGATTATTTGACTTTACGTTTTGATGCTGAACATGAGCAAGCCATGCAGCAGATACAACAGTTTTTTATTGACAGTTTGGCGGATAATTCTACAAATTTAGTGCAACGTATACAACAGAAATTGATGATTTAGTGTTATATTTATAGCAATATTTTATTAATTTCATCATGGTAATACTGTTATGCAACATAGTACAGATCATCAAGATATTGACTATCTTAACAAAAATCTCAGCAAAGCTTATGTATTGACCGAAGCATTGCCTTATATTCAACGTTTTGCTGGCAAAACCATCGTGGTGAAATATGGCGGTAATGCCATGACTGATCCTGAGCTTGAACATTCTTTTGCCCGTGATATTGTGTTACTCAAATCAGTTGGTCTAAACCCTGTGGTGGTACATGGTGGTGGACCGCAAGTCGATGATTTGTTAAAGCAATTGGGACGTGTGTCCGAGCGTATTGATGGTATGCGTGTGACTGATACCGCAACCATGGACGTAGTGGAAATGGTACTTGGTGGTAGCGTTAATAAATCGATTGTAAGCCTGATTCACCAAAATGGCGGGCGTGCGATTGGTCTGACAGGTAAAGATGGTCAGTTGATTTCGGCACAAAAATTATTAATGCAAAAAACTGATGCTGACGGTGCGATGCGTGAAATTGATCTTGGGCATGTTGGTGAAGTGACAGAAATCAATACTGGTGTTTTACAAACTTTACTAAATAGTGATTTTATTCCTGTGATTGCACCACTTGGTGTGGATGAGCAAGGGCAAACTTATAATATCAATGCCGATTTGGTGGCAGGCAAAGTTGCTGAAGCATTGCAGGCGGAAAAACTGATTTTATTGACCAATACCAGTGGTGTATTGGACAAAGAGAAAAATCTGCTGACAGGTCTGACGACTGATGATGTCGATCATTTGATTGCGACAGAAGTGATTGTCGGTGGGATGATTCCAAAAGTACAATGTGCTTTGGATGCGGTCAAAGCAGGGGTAAAGACTGCGGTGATTGTTGATGGTCGTGTACCACATGCAACGTTATTAGAGATTTTTACCGATCAAGGTATCGGCACATTGATCAGCAATTAAGTCAATTTGGCTACGGCACAAATACAAATCAATATGTTAAAAATATGTTAAAATGCAATAACAATCAGTGGACTCTACTGGTTGTTATGCTGTTTAATAGTATTTAAATGAAAAATAAAAAATTAAATTGCATTCAATATACAAATATAACTACCTTTTTACGCCAAATCAGCTAAAATTTAGCATAACTTTTTTTAACTTTTTAATTGACGTGAGATAAGCAATGCATTTTCAACGTATGACCGATTTGGACTTAAATGGCAAACGTGTTTTAATTCGTGAAGATTTGAATGTACCTGTAAAAGCAGGAAAAATTACCAGTGATGCACGTCTGCGTGCTGCTTTACCGACAATCCAACAAGCATTAAAACAAGGTGCAGCAGTCATCGTATGTTCGCATCTCGGTCGTCCAGTTGAAGGTAAGCCGAAAGAAGAGCAATCTTTAGCTCCTGTTGCAGCGTATTTGAGTGATGCTTTGGCTCAGCCTGTGGCTTTGGTTAAAGATTATTTAGAAAATGGTGTAAATGTCGAAGCAGGTCAAGTGGTATTACTTGAAAATGTTCGTTTTAACCATGGTGAAAAGAAAAACAATGCGGACTTGGCAACAAAATATGCGGCTTTGTGCGATGTGTTTGTGATGGATGCTTTTGGTACAGCACACCGTGCGGAAGGCTCAACCGAAGGCGTGGCACGTGTTGCAATACAAGCGGTTGCTGGTCCTTTGTTGGCAGCGGAATTGGATGCTTTGGGCAAAGCTTTGCAACAACCAGAACAGCCAATGGTTGCCATCGTTGCAGGTTCAAAAGTATCGACCAAATTGGACGTGTTAAATTCATTGGCAAAAGTCTGCAATCAATTGATCGTGGGTGGTGGTATTGCCAATACTTTCTTGGCAGCAGCAGGCTACAATGTCGGCAAATCACTATATGAAGCCGATTTGGTTGACACTGCAAAACAAATCGCCAGTCAAGTCGATGTACCTTTGCCGACTGATGTGGTAGTTGCTGACGCGTCAGAAATCAACTTTGAAGATTTCTTAGGCTCACTTGCCAATGCTAAAGCTGTAGTGAAAAAAGTCGCTGATGTTGCTGATAATGATATGATTCTAGATGTCGGTCCAGAAACGGCACAACATTTTGCTCAATTGCTTAAACAAGCCAAAACCATTCTTTGGAATGGCCCTGTCGGTGTATTTGAGGTGGATGCTTTCGGTGAAGGTACAAAAGCCTTGTCATTGGCTGTTGCTGAAAGTGAAGGATTTTCTATTGCAGGTGGTGGCGATACTTTGGCTGCGATTGATAAATATCAAGTCAGCGATAAAATCGGCTATATCTCAACAGGTGGCGGTGCTTTCTTAGAGTTTGTCGAAGGTAAGATCTTGCCAGCAGTTGCAGTCTTGTTAGAACGTGCAAAAGCTTAAAATTTATCAATAATTTTAACTTTTTATTCCAATCCCAAAACGATTGTAATTTTTATTAAAGCCTTTACAATAAAGGCAATATATTCGGAGTTTAATTTTTATGGCACTGATTTCTTTACGTCAGATGCTCGACCATGCGGCAGAGCATAATTATGGCGTTCCAGCGTTTAATGTGAATAACCTAGAGCAAATGCGTGCCATCATGTTGGCAGCAGATGAGACCAACTCACCTGTAATCGTACAAGCATCTGCTGGTGCAAGAAAATACGCAGGCTCACCGTTTTTGCGTCATTTGATTTTGGCAGCAGTAGAAGAGTTTCCACACATTCCAGTCGTCATGCATCAAGACCATGGTACAAGTCCAGCTGTGTGTCAGCGTTCTATCCAATTGGGCTTTAGCTCAGTGATGATGGACGGTTCATTGAAATCAGATGGCAAAACCCCTGCTGATTATGATTATAACGTTGATGTAACTCGCCAAGTGGTGGCAATGGCTCATGCTTGTGGCGTATCTGTAGAAGGCGAAATCGGCTGTTTGGGTAGCTTGGAAACAGGTATGGCAGGCGAAGAAGATGGTGTGGGTGCAGAAGGTGTACTTGATCACTCGCAATTATTGACTTCAGTAGAAGAAGCACGTCAATTCGTGGCGGATACCAATGTGGATGCCTTGGCGATTGCAGTAGGTACATCACACGGTGCATACAAGTTCACACGCCCACCAACCGACGATATTTTATCAATCGAACGTATCAAAGACATCCATGCTGCTTTGCCAAACACGCATTTGGTGATGCACGGCTCTAGCTCTGTACCACAAGAATGGTTGAAAATCATCAATGAATACGGTGGTAATATCGGCGAGACTTATGGTGTGCCAGTAGAACAATTGGTTGAAGCCATCAAACATGGTGTGCGTAAAATCAATATTGACACTGACTTACGTTTGGCATCGACTGGTGCGATTCGTCAGTTCTTGGCAGAAAATCCAAGTGAATTTGACCCACGTAAATATCTAGCAAAATCTGTTGATGCAATGAAACAAATTTGTATCGATCGCTATACTGCTTTTGGTACAGCAGGTCATGCTGATAAAATTCGCCCAATTTCATTAGAAAAAATGGTTGAGCGTTATTAATCCGTTTATAGATGAGCTTTAAAATATAGTCCTTATCCTGTATTTGAACTTGTTTATTATGCTTATAGATACGTCAGTTCGCTGGCGTATTTTTTATTTTTTATAATATTAGACCTCTTTCGAAAATGTAAATTTAGCGATTAACTTGCCAATTTATAAATCCTGCCACTAATTTCATTCTC
>NZ_JBHFHK010000044.1:0-18720 GCF_041928215.1 Hubeiibacter jixunmingi
CGATGAATCTTTTGCTGCTAATATCTATCTGGCTGCAACAATAATCAATTTGCGTTAATTGTCAACACGCCCTAGCTAATCAAAATAAAATTTAACAGTAAAACAGTTCTACTTTTCAAACTTCATTTTTTTCAACATGTTGATAAAGCTAGTTGTCTTCTTAATTTTTTTGACCCAATAAATAAAAAACCAGACTATGAAAGTCATAGTCTGCTTAATTTTGGCTTTATAGCATTAACCACGTTTAAACTTTTTCTCAGCTTTTTTAAATTTTTGGATATAGCGACGACGGCGTGCAGCAGTTTTTTCATCAACTTGAGATTTACGACCTTCAAATGGGTTTTCTGATGTTTTAAAGTCGATACGTACAGGTGTACCTTCTAACTTATATACCTTACGGAAAACATTTTCCAAATAACGACGATAATCTGCTGGCGTTTTATCTACTTTATTACCATGAATCACGATGGTTGGCGGATTTTGTCCACCCATATGTGCATAACGCATTTTGATCATACGTCCACCGATTTTTGGTGGTGCATGGTTATCTGTTGCGTCTTTTAAAATCTGAGTAAGCTTGGCTGGGCTAACTTTTAGGGTCGCTGACTCATGAGCACGGTGAATAGATGGGTATAAATCACCTACACCTGTACCATGTAATGCAGAAATCAAATGGATTCTTGCCCATGGAATGAAATCAAAACGTGTTTCGATATTTTGCTTAACCTGATTTCGGTCATACTCGTTCATGCCGTCCCATTTATTGATCGCAATCACAATTGCTCGACCTGCTTCCAAAGCATAGCCAATCAAATGCAAGTCTTGTTCCACGATACCATCACGCGCATCAATGACTACTACGACTACGTGTGCATCTTTAATTGCTTGTAAGGTTTTGACAATTGAAAATTTTTCAATGGTATCATCGACTTTGCCTTTACGGCGTACACCTGCGGTATCAATCAAAGTATATTTGCGTTCATTACGCTCATAAGGAATATAAATTGAATCACGCGTTGTACCTGCCAAGTCAAACACAACGACACGTTCTTCGCCGAGTAAACGGTTGACTAATGTTGATTTACCCACATTTGGGCGACCAATTACCGCAAGGCGTAAGCCTGAATTTTGATCCAATTGATCCAAATCTTGATCTTCTGGCACATCAACCAACACTTCTTCAAGCATTTGTGCCACGCCACGACCATGACTTGCAGCAACATGAATCGGTTCACCAAAGCCTAATTTAAAAAATTCAACAACGGCAGCTTCCGCATGTACACCATCGACTTTATTGGCAACCAAAAATACTTTTTTACCTAAAGTACGTAGTTCACGTGCAATCTGTTCATCTGATGCCAAAAGACCAGCACGGGCATCGACGATAAATAAAATGATATCAGCTTCATTGATGGCAGTTTTTGACTGTTCTGCCATATAGCCGTCAATACCTTTTTCACCCTCGCCAATACCACCAGTATCAACGACGATAAAAGATTTATTTTCATAAGTCGCATCACCATATTTGCGGTCACGTGTCAAGCCTGCAAAGTCTGCAACTAGTGCATCACGACTTTTGGTAATTTGGTTAAACAGCGTGGATTTACCTACGTTAGGACGACCGATTAAAGCTAGAACGGGTTTCATTATTTTTTCTCAAAATTTGGCTACAGACGATATATAGATTGTAGCACAACAATTAAAAAAACGGATATTGTCAAAAATCGCAATATCCGCATGATTTCACACAATTTTAAGTTTTATTTAAAAATTGAGCCTCAAATCAACTTATTTAGGTTGCCAAACACTAAACTCACCTTTGTCTGTAGCAACAAACAGTTGATTATTTTGTACATTCAGCGTACGCACTTGACCCGATGTGCTTGCACGCCCTGTCAATTTACCAGTCGCTGGATCAACCAAATGCAACACACCCTCATAATCACCAACTACCAAATGCTGACCAATACGCACAGGGTTACTGAGCTTACGGTTTAAAAGTTCAGTATTAGTCCACAGCGATGCACCAGTATTCACATCATAAGCATTCAATGTGCCATCGGTTTGGGCAACATATACTGCACGAATATCTGCTGCTGGACGATTCAAGCTGCTACTTTTATTCGACCAAAGCACTTGTTCATTGTCTAAATCAATCACTGTCACCATACCTTGATAGCTTACAGTAACCATTTTACCATTAGAAATAACAGGTTCGCCGTCGATATCAATCAAGCGTTGAATATCACCACGCCCTTCATTGAATGCAACACGACGTTGCCATACTGGTGTACCCGACATCAAATCTACTGCATAGACGTAAGCGTTTGATGAAGCAAGTAAAACTGTTCGTTTACTGAGCAACACTGGCGAAGCATAGCCACGCATTGCCAAATTATTAGATGGTAAGTCAAATGTCCATAAAACCTGACCACTACGCAAGTCATGTGCATAAACTTTACCATCATTACCAACAGTAACTACACGACCTTGTTGAATGAGTGACGGGCTAAGTAGTGCTGCACCTAGTTTTTGGGTCCAAATTTGCTTACCTGTCGTCGCATCTAAGGCAAATAATTCACCTTGTTGATTGCCAACGACAACTACGCCTTCACCAACAGCAACGCCTGAAGATAAAGATTTACCAATTTTGCTACTCCAAACAGTACGACGCCCTTGCAATGCACTGACTTCGCCTTTGGCATCAATACGATAATAGATACCGTTTTCTTGAACCATTTGTAATTTCAATACATCAAATTTTGGTAATGATGACGTACTTGTTTTAAATACTGGTGTCAATTGGGTACTAGCAACAATTTTTGGTAATGGATTTGGCTTAACAACTTCTTCGGTATTGGATTTATTTAGAAAATTTAAGCTTGAACAACCCACCAAAGCCACTGAAAGCACAGTCAAGGCAAATGGAACTTTTAATAACTGTTTCATAAAAATTTCTCGCTGTTGGTCTGGCGTAATCGCCCAAGACAAATGTCAAACTGATCACAGCAGTTTATCATGCGAATCGATAAAAAACTGCTGATCTTTGTATTATTTCGATGTACTGGCTGGTTGGCTAGCTGCTTGATTTTCTTGAGTAGCTTGAGGTGCCGACGCATCATGTGCATCTAATGCTGCCATTTGAGCATCTGTATTAGGCACGCTTTCCTCTGTGCGTACTGGAGAAATATCTTTTGGTATTTCTACAAATACGCCTAAGCCAGCCAATTTAATTTGCAAAAGCTCACGTGGCTCTTTACGCTCAATCAGTTTATCCCAAGCCGTTTGATACGCTTTTTTGGCAGATTCTGTATCGTTTTTTGCAACAAAAATATCGCCTTTGGCTTCATTCACACTTGGAATAAATGCTTCAAGTTTGATACTATCTAAACTCTGTAGTGCCTTATCCCATTGTTTTTGCTCAATTTGTATATATGCCAAATTCAAAGTTGCAACGGCTTTTAGACCTTCGTCAGATACCGATTTAGATTGAGCTTGGATCAAAAGGGTTTCAGCTTGGGCAAAATCTTGGTGATCAAATGCTAATTTTGCTAAAAGCAACTGTGCTTGTAATGCCTGTACAGAGTTTGGATTGGCTTTGATGATGGCTTCAGCATCAGCTTTCAGTTTTTGATAAGCTGCCTTGTCTTGACTTGCATGATCTGCCTGTGCCAATACTTGCTGATATTGCCCTGTAGCTTGTGTATTACCTGCATGGTGATTTTTTTGCCACCATTGCCAACCAAAAAAACCACCCAAGGCAATCACAATACCGAGAATAATCGGCACACCATAGCTTTGCATAAAAGACTTTACTTGTGCCTTTTGCTCTTCATCTGTCATTGCGACCATAATCTTTACCCAATAAACGCATTAATTTATAGCAAAAAAATTGTATTGCTGAGCATATCTACTAAAACATATGCCCAAAACAAACCAAAACTTATTTAAAACGTGCTAACAAATACTCAGATAGATCAGGCAATGCAAGCTGTGTTTGTTCAGCATTACTTAGATCTTTGATCAGAATTTGTTGTGATTGTGACTCACGCTCACCCAAAATCAAAGCTAACATCGCACCTGATTGGTCAGCTTTTTTCATTTGGCTTTTCATACTGCCTTGTGAGCCCATTTTAAGACGGATTTTTTTACCTTGTTCAGCAAAACCGTCACGCAACTGCTCAGCCAATACCATTGCCTGTGCTTGGTAAGCTGGCTCAGCCACTAAAAACACTTCACACTCACGATTTTGTTCATCTTTAAGTTGTTGCTCAAGCAACAATAGTAGTCGCTCCATTCCCATCCCAAAACCTGCTGCTGGAACGGTTTGATCAGGTTTACCTTTAAGCTGTCCAATCAAAGCATCGTAACGACCACCACCACATATTGTGCCTTGTGAACCAAGATGTGTCGTCGTCCATTCAAAAACAGTTTTGTTGTAATAATCCAAGCCACGTACTAATTTTTGGTTAATCGTAAAATCGATACCTGCTTGACGTAAATAATCTTGTAATTGATTGAAGTGATTTAAGCTATCTTCTTCTAAAAAGTCGTGCAATTTCGGTGCATTTTCAAGTAACTTTTGCGTACTTTCAATTTTACTATCCAAAATACGCAACGGATTGGTACTTAAGCGACGTTGGCTATCTTCATCCAAGCTATCTTTGTGAGCGGTGAGATACTCCACCAATGCGGTACGATAAGCGGTACGCTCATGCATTTCACCCAAAGTATTGAGTTCTAATTGTACTTTGTCTGCTACACCCATCTGCTTCCACAAACGAGCGGTCATCAAAATCAATTCTGCATCCATATCAGGTGTTGCAACACCAAAGCTTTCTACACCAAATTGGTGAAATTGACGATAGCGTCCTTTTTGTGGTTTTTCATAGCGGAACATCGGTCCGACATACCATACTCGTGGTGTCGCCCCACGCAATAAGTTATGTTCAAGCATGGCACGCACGCAACCTGCTGTGCCTTCTGGACGTAAGGTCAAAGATTCTGGTGGGTTGCCCTTGTCAAAAAAGGTATACATTTCTTTTTCAACAATATCTGTTGCATCACCAATCGCACGTTTGAACAATGCAGTTTGCTCTACCATTGGCAAACGAATTTGTTGATAGCCATAGCTGTCCATAAGGTCAGCCAAAACTTGCTCCAAACGTCGCCAAGCCGCAGTTTGACTTGGTAAAATATCATTAAAACCTTTAATTGCAGTAATCGTACTCATGATGAACTTCTGATAATCTCTTTTGCTTTTGCATCTTCCATGTCTTTGACACGTTGACGCACCATTGTTTCAATTTCATTAACCAAATTTTCGGTATCAATCAGATGGCTTTTCTCGCCATTGCGATACACGAGTGAGCGTGGACTTGCACCCACCACACCAATATCCGCTTCTTTGGCTTCACCTGGTCCATTGACTTTACAACCAATCACGGACACATCCATTGGCGTACGCACATCTTCAAGACGCTCTTCCAATTTTTGCATCACGCGAATCACATCAAATTCTTGACGTGAACAGCTTGGACAAGCAATAAAATTAATGCCGTTTGAACGCAAACTCAATGATTTTAAAATGTCAAAACCAATTTTGATTTCATCTTCAGGCTCAGCCGCAAGCGAAATACGCATGGTATCGCCAATGCCTTCCATCAGTAAACCACCTAAAGCAATCGCAGATTTGACTGTACCAGTACGATAAATCCCTGCTTCGGTCACACCTAAATGCAGTGGGTTATCAATTTGAGCCGACAACAAACGATAGGCATCCATGGTCAAAAAGACATTTGATGCTTTGACGCTGATTTTATATTCTTGGAAATCTAATTTTTCTAAAATATCGATATGACGCAAAGCCGATTCTAATAAAGCCTCGCCTGTTGGTTCGCCATATTTGATTTGTAAATCTTTTTCCAATGAGCCAGCATTCACGCCGATACGAATGGAGATACCGTGATGACGTGCCGCCGCCACCACTTCACGCACTTTTTGATCCGAACCGATATTACCTGGGTTGATACGCAAACAATCCGCACCGTAGTCCGCCACCGCTAGAGCAATCTTGTGGTCAAAATGAATATCTGCCACCAAAGGGACGCCGACACGTTTACGAATCTCACCAAATGCTTCCGCAGCCTGCATCGACGGCACAGACACACGCATAATGTCTGCCCCAGCGTTCACACAGCGTTCAATTTGCGCTACAGTCGCATCAACGTCACACGTTTCCGTATTTGTCATGCTTTGTACGCTGATCGGTGCATCACCACCCACGTAGACTGAACCAACACGGATTTTACGTGTTTTACGGCGTACGATTGGATTATGTATCATAAAATATGACCCATCACAAAATAGTAATCGCTATACAAAATCTTTCTTTTGTATAGCTAAATATAAAACTTAAGGTGACAATCTAAAGTCAGCAATGCCATTCGGATTAGCATAGCGTCCTAAAGCAATTTCTTCGTTATTCAAACGCATTTTTACTGCTTTGACATCATCAATACGGATACTAAATGGTGCATCACCTTCTAGATTCAATGTTGCTGCCTGACGACCTTCTGCCAAAACTTTACCTGTGGAATCAGTAATTCGAATCGATGTTGGGTGATTGAATTCCAACTGTAGCTTATCAAGTGAAGTATTTGCTGATTGATTATTTGTTGGCAAAACTTGAACTTGTTGCATTTGTGTTGGATTGCTTGTTGTCGCAGTACTTTTGCCTAACCACTTACTCAGCATTGACCATAACACAGTCAGCAACACTGCCAAGACAATCAAAACCAAGATACGTTTAACCCAAACGTTCAAGCCACGACGTCCACTGCTTGCCAAACGTCCCATGCTTTTTACTGGAGAATCATTCAGATTATGTGAAATTCGACGACCAGAGCTTTGACTGTAAATTGAATCAAAACGTTGGATCAATGGTGCATCGCTCACACCCAAGAATCGAGCATAAGACCGATAGTAGCCTTTGACAAAAGGGGCTTCTGGTAAGCTGGCGAAATCATCTTTTTCCAAGGCATCTAATCTGCTCTCAAGAATATTTAGCTCTTTTGCTACATCTGCCAAAGTCTTGTTTTGCTTCATACGTAGCTGACGCAAATATGCACCTGGAGTAGCATCTCCTAGTACATCACCATCATTTACTGGAGCGGAAGTCGATTTTATTTCCATACGGCCTCAGAATTGTTTTGTTGCTTTAAATAAGATTGATATTCAGGACTATCGGGGAATTGTGCACGCAATTGGTTCACTAAAATTTTCATACTCATGTCATCCTGACGAGCACGTGCCAAGCGAGCACCAATCCATAAAGCTCTTGCACCTTGTGCTGATTGCCCAGTGTATCGAACATACTCTTCATACATTTGACCTGCATCAGTAATTCGACCTTGTAAATAAAATAACTCTGCCAATTCAATACGAGCAATGATCGAATCTCTATTTACATCCAATACTTGAAGAAAAGTTTGTTGTGCAAGTTCTGTCTGGTTACGAAGTAAATATGTACGACCTAAATTCTCAAGTGCAGCTGCACGTTGCTCATAGCCAAGTGTTGTTGCAGCAACTTGTAGATGTGGTACTGCTTCTGCATAACGCTGACGCAAAACCAAATATGTGCCGTAGTTGTTGCGTGCTTGTGGGTTTCTTGGTGCAATATCGACAGCTCTTTTAAAGTAAGCTTCTGCATTTTTTAGGTTTGCTTCGCCACCAGCTTGCTGTAACAAAACTCCCATCATCACGTTGGTCTCTACAGAGCGTGAATTCGTTCTGAGTGCCTCATCAAGCTCTTGTTTTGCTCTATCCAACTGCCCTGTTCGGATCAATTCTGCTGCCAGTTGAGTACGTAGTTCAACTGCTTTAGATGGATCTGTTTGCCCAATTTTTGTTGCTGGTGTAGTGCTTACACATGCGGTAAGTGTCACACTTAACGCCAATGTGCTTAAAACCGTTTTAAGATGCTTACTTGACATGAGCTCTTTCTCCATTTTTACTACTCGCACATAGCTTAGTCTAATCGCTTTGTGTACGCAAGATTTCATGTTGTTGTGCGACTTTCTGTTTCCAGCGTTCCGCACGACGTGTACGATCTGCCACCTGACCGACCAACTGCCCACAAGCCGCATCAATATCATCACCACGCGTTTGACGGATGGTACAAACAAAGCCTGCATCTGACAACGTTTTTTGGAATGCCATGATACGGTTACGGCTTGAACGTGCATATGGTGCATGTGGAAAAGGATTGAAAGGAATCAGATTAATTTTGCTTGGTAGGTCTTTGAGCAGTTTAATCATTTGCTGTGCATGTATCGCCTGATCGTTCACACCATCAAGCATCACATACTCAATAGTGACGTGTTTGCGGTTGCTATCATTACCATCTTTTCCTAGATAACGTTTTGCTGCAGCGACCAGATCTTTAAGTGGATATTTTTTATTCACTGGCACCAATTCATTTCGCAATTCATCGTTTGGTGCATGTAAAGAAATGGCAAGTGCTACATCCAAACGTTCTGCCAATTTATCCATCATTGGCACGATACCTGAGGTAGATAAAGTCACACGACGCTTTGACATGCCATAAGCAAAATCATCAAGCATGATGCTCATGGCACTCACCACAGGCTCAAAATTGAGTAAAGGTTCGCCCATCCCCATCATCACCACATTGGTTACCGAGCGTTCACGTTCATTAACAGGCACATCTTCCATATAAGAAAGATTGGCTTGCCACAATTGCCCGATAATCTCGGCAGGTGTTAAATCTCGTTGAAAACCTTGCTTACCTGTAGAACAAAAAGAACAATCTAACGCACAACCGACTTGTGAAGAGATACACAGTGTCTTTCGACTACCTGTCTTATCTTCAGCGGGAATCAGTACTGTTTCAACTAATGATCCCTCACCTTCACCAACACGAAATACCCATTTACGAGTACCGTCTTTTGAATAATTTTTATGCACAATTTCAGGTGCTTGTATTTCGCACAATTCAGCAAGTTTCGTTCGTAGTTTTCCTGAGATATTACTCATCTCTTCGAAATCTGTGACAAAAAACTGATGTATCCATTTCATCACCTGACCAGCACGAAACTTCTTTTCACCGATACTTTCAAAGAATTGTTCAAGCTCTTCACGATTCATACCTAAGATGTTAATTTTTTTCTTATTATTCTCTTTTGCAATAGGCTTTTCATGAACTGAATCAGTCACATCCGTAGCGACTTGCACTGATGTTTCCAGTGTCGAACCTGATTGAACTGATTGATTACTCATGACAAACCTTAAACCTAAACGCCCTAAAAACGAATCGAAATATAAATTAAAGCATCGATTATATACGTTATTGTAAAAACAAAAAAGTTAAATCAACAAAGCTAAAACAATTTAGTTGGACTTTTGCCAAAAAATATATTGATTTTGGGTGTTTTTTATCACAAGAATTTTCTTTTTTTCATTTTATTAAAACAAAAGCCATATCAACAAAGATATGGCTTTTTCATCATTTGTGCAGTCAAATCTGAGAAGTAATGTAATCAGACTTAACAGACCAGCAATGATTAACGTGTACGAGCAAAAATTTCGTCATCGTTGAAGAAATATTTGATTTCACGTTCAGCAGATGCAACAGAGTCAGAACCGTGTGCTGCGTTTTCGTCGATGCTTGTTGCGAAATCAGCACGGATTGTACCTGCTGCTGCATCTTTAGGGTTCGTTGCACCCAAGATATCACGGTGAGCCAATACAGCGTTTTCGCCTTCTAATACAGATACAACAACTGGACCAGAAGTCATAAATGCAACTAAATCAGCAAAGAAACCACGTTCTTTGTGCTCAGCATAAAAGCCTTCAGCATCAGCTTGGCTCAAATGTTTGTATTTGATAGCAACTGGCTTTAAGCCTGCTTTTTCAAAACGTGCGAAAATGTCACCAATGTGGTTTTTGCCTACTGCATCTGGTTTAATGATAGATAGTGTACGTTCAATCGCCATGATAAGGCTCCTTTGAAGGTCAGTTAAAAGATAATATAAAACAATGCTGCATAGTATATACGAGCCATGCACAGCTGAATAGTATGATTTGACAAAAGCCTACACTTTTTTGCCCATTTAGCGTGCTTCGTCAATCCAAGCCATTTGGATTGCCTCTAAAATACCTTCTGTCGATTTATTTGGATCATCACCAAAATCAGGCAAAGCACAAACCCAAGCATGCAGGTCTGTAAAGCGAATCCATTGCGGATCCACATCAGGATGTGCTTCATACAACTCAATTGCGATATCCAAGCTGTCTGTCCAACGTAAGCTCATGACGAACTCCCAAAGTCATTAGAAAAAAATGATTATAAATGATTGCTCTGTTAGAATAGCTTATCTGATTAAAAATCTAAAGTGCCCTTTTGCAGCGAGAAAAATGATGACTCCTAACATTTATGACATCCAAAAGACTTATCCAATTTACCGCACTCAAGATATTCAAGCTTGGGAAAAAGCTTGGTTTAATCAGCAAAATAGTAGCTACGGTTTGATGCAACAAGCTGCTTTAGCCGTTGCAAACCATATTGAAAATATCATCTGCCAATCCAAAAATCACAGCTATCAATCAAATATTTTGGTCTGGTGTGGTACAGGCAATAACGGCGGTGACGGTTATTTGGTCGCAAGCTATTTAAAACAAAAAAACTTTGATGTATTCATTTATGCACCCGAGCTGCCCAACACACCTGATGCTCAAACCGCAAAAGCATGTGCAGAACAATACGCCATCCCAATATATCAAGATTTGAATTTTCAGCAAATTAGTCAAGATCTCGGTTATAGCTCACCAAATATCGATATTCATGTTGATGCTCTATTTGGCAATGGTCTAAACAGAAAACTATCTGACCCATCTTTAGAGCTAATTTATGATTTTAATGTACAAGATGGTTTAAAAATCGCCATTGATTTACCAAGTGGCTTACACCCAGACACGGGTTGTGCCTTACCTATTGCTGTACACGCTGACTATACTTTATGTCTATTGGGCTTAAAATTAGGTTTATTCACAGCACAAGGGCGAGATTATGCAGGGCAAGTTATTGCGGTTCCGCTAATACCTAACAATGATGATATTCATGCTTGTGCTGAAATTTCTACTTATCGACCATCATTACCCCAACGTAAAAGGAACAGCCATAAAGGTCATTTTTACCACGTTTTGATTGTGGGTGGTCATGCCAATATGGGTGGTGCAGTCATGATGGCTGGTGAGGCAGCCATTGCATCAGGTGCAGGTAAAGTGACTATTCTATGTCATAACAATCATCACGCACCGATTGTTAGCCGCAGTCCCAACATCATGTTAAAAAACATCGATAGCATATACGATGCTGACTTTGCTGATTTTTTAGAGCATATTGATGTTGTTGCTTTTGGCATGGGATTGGGGCGTGATGATTGGGCAGAAAAAATTTATCAAGCGATGCTGTTTCAGTTTCGTCAAGCCAAACATCTCAAACAGGTTATTTTTGATGCTGATGCGTTGTGGTTTTTGGCAAACAATCCTCAATCTTTTGAAAATAACTATATTTTCACGCCACATGCTAGTGAGGCAGCACGCTTGCTTCATGTCAATGTTAAAGAGATTGACCATGATCGCCTCTCAAGTATCACTCGATTAAAATCTACTTTTGGTGGAAATTGGGTACTCAAAGGTGCAGGCTCATTGAGCCTAGAGCATAATACAGAATTAGTGCAAGTCTGTGCCTTCGGCAATGCAGGCATGGCGACCGCAGGCATGGGTGATGTGCTGAGTGGTATGCTCGCTGCATTAATACCTTTAGGTTTACCGCTAGCAGATTGCGTTGCGTTACATGCTTTGGCAGGCGATAAATTGGCAGTGCGAGGCGAGCATGGTTTACAAGCACACCATATGCCTTTAGCCATTTACGACGTCATCAACAATTCAAATGATTGAATATTTTTCAGGATCTAAATTTAAGATTTGGTTTTTTGACCATATTTTCAAGCTTAATATTATTGCTTGATGAGGGACAGCAAAAGTCATTATTTGGTGGTATTTATAGCGGATGAGATATAATTTGAACATTAAGTTATATTTTCAACATATTCACTACAATATTTTGTCTTTTACATATTCCTTTTTTTGCAAAAATTATCATAATCAACCCAGCAAAATAGGGGGTAACCATGCGTAAAATTTATTATGTCACTTTGGCAATCAGCATTGCTGTGCTTAGTGCCTGCGGTAAGACAGAACAAGCACCGACATCTGCATCGGTATCAAGCTCAAATAATATACCAAGTAGCACACCTGAAGTCATTGGCAAAAAAGATCCAGCTACCTTACCTGAGCATAGCCAGCAGTATCAAAGCATACTACAAAAAATGGATATGGATATGACCATGGCAATGCAAAATCCTGACCCTGATATCAGCTTTGCACAAGGCATGATTCCACACCATCAAGGTGCTTTAGACATGGCAAAAGTACAATTAAAATATGGTAAAGATCCTGAAATGCGTCAATTGGCACAAAATATCATCAACAATCAACAAAAAGAAATTGATGCGTTAAATCAATGGCTCAGTACACAAAAAATCACACCTACAGAGCATCCATCGCACGATATGAGCCACGATACACCGATGGATGAAATTGATGGTATCGACCATACCAATCCTGATATCGCTTTTGCTAATGGGATGGTGGCACACCACAGTATGGCTTTAGATATGGCTGATATTGAAATTAAAGAAGGTAAAAACGCTGCCATGACATCATTAGCACAGCATGTGATTGACTCTCAAACACAAGAGATCACCACTTTACAGGCATGGTTAGATAAGCAACCTCAATAATTTTGCACTGATTACCCTAACAATCTTTTCATCGTATGTCTTTACATACTGACTATGATGAAAAGATTTTTTATGCTTACCATTTGGCATAATGGTCTTCTGCTAGACCCAGTATATCGTGCAAAACGATTTGCTCTCCATCGACCACAATATGTCCAGAGTACATACCAATCCATTGCTCAAAGATACTATCTACGATTATAAATCGGTCATTTTTCTGATAACATGTGATAGGTTGAAAATATAATTCAATACTGACGTTACAGTAATTTAATTGTTGATGATAAATCTTCCAACGCTGATCGGTATCATTCTTATGTGGACGCTGATATAACACTGTAGGTAAATAATAAATCTCTCCATCTAGCCAGCACACATTTTCACTCGTACCTGACTCATTCACACCTGTAGCCAAGTTCATTGCAAAATGCCTGCCATCTGGCAAAGATGCATTGATGCTGGTCCAAAACCAATTGGT
This sequence comes from Hubeiibacter jixunmingi, assembly GCF_041928215.1. NCBI lineage: Bacteria > Pseudomonadati > Pseudomonadota > Gammaproteobacteria > Moraxellales > Moraxellaceae > Hubeiibacter > Hubeiibacter jixunmingi. The sequence goes on from NZ_JBHFHK010000044.1 coordinate 13,366, forward strand.
CATTGAACGCATATAACCCAAGCTCCAATCTAGAGATGCACGTGCCTGAGATGCCGACAAATCTATGCTTTGTGAGTGTAATGACATATGCCCCTGTACTTTATTACTGGCTTCTTTTTGTGTAAAAACCCAACCATATCGTCCCGCCATACTACACACTGCAAGTGGTGCAAAACATCGCTCTACTTTTGCACTCAAGGATAAATCTTTACACTGAATCTCAATATGATAGGCATTTTCCAAAAACTCAAATTGGATATCAAGCTGTTTATTTTGGAAATAAATTTTACCTTGATAAGGTGATTGGTTAAATCCACAGTTTAAAGTCAGTGGTGCTAATTTTTCAATCAACTGAATCTTTTGTGTGTCATGATAATAAATATAACAAAAAGCTGTTGTCGCATATTTAACCGTGGCAACTGCAACACAAACTTGATATTGTCCAACCAAAATTTGCACAAAAGCAAACTGATTGGCTGCTAACCATTTTGTAAGCCGAGATAAAGGTTTTTGAGAAACACGATGACTATGATAATCAAGATAATTAATGTCTTTTACATATTCAAAGACACCGAAGTGCGGTTTTCCATTTTGTATTAATTGTTCTAATCGCTGTAGCTTAAATCTTTTTTTCATAACCAGTTATCCTCTTTTAGATAACCTAAATTATAATCAAAATAAAGAAGTTTACCAATAAAAATGACTGATCATTTTATGTCAGTCATTCATAATATCATAAAGAAACTATTTAACTTGTTCTAACAAGCCAAATATGCCTGTCACAATCATATCGATAGCAATACTACCAATCAATAAGGCTGATAAACGTCCCACAATATCAAAATAATAATCGATATATTTAGAATGCTTTTCTCTTAGATTATCATGTGCAAACTTCATTAAAATCAAGATAGTACAAGTAATGGTCAGCGTCACACCAATGGTAATAATCGCAGGTAAAATAGGTAAATTTACCCCTGTTACCACTGCTACACTAATCGTACCTGGGCCAATCATAAAGGGCATGGCAATAGTGGTTGCCAAATGTTGTGGTGCACCACGCATATCACCAATCGTATCCGCACCTTGGAATACATAACGGTAACCAATCACCAAAAAGATAATACCACCAAAAATTTGAAAAGATTCAAAGCGTACTTGTAAATAGCTATTAAAAATTGCTTCACCACCTATGGCAAATAATACAAATACGACATAAGCAATCAAACTACCCTGAATTAAAGCCTTATTAAATACTTTGGTTTCCGAGTTACGGATTAAACCAATCATATAAATGCTCATCAAAAAAGGATTGAGCAATGAAAAAAACAACGCAAAAGAATGGATATATGCTGAAGTATTCATCTCAGTATCTCAAAAATACAGAAAAAATTGACCGCAATTATAGCGTTGATTATCTGATTCAAAAGTATCATTTTAGTAAGAAAACCAATAAAAAAAGCGACCTTTTAGTCGCTTTTTATTCCATAAAAATCATTATTTATCATCAGTATTGAATAGTGCTGCGACAAATGATTTTGCTGAGAATGGACGCAGATCGTCAATTTGTTCACCTACACCAATAAAGCGAATCGGCACATTGGTCTTGCTGGCAATATTGAAGAGCACTCCACCTTTGGCAGTACCATCAAGCTTAGTGATGGTCAATCCTGTAAGTCCAACTGCTTCATCAAACATTTGTACCTGATTAATGGCATTTTGTCCTGTACCAGCATCGACTACAAGCATGATCTCGTGTGGTGCTGTAGCATCGATTTTCTGCATAACACGTTTAACTTTGCTTAGTTCATCCATCAAATTCGATTTGTTATGCAAACGCCCCGCAGTATCAGCAATCAGCACATCAATACCTTTTGCTCTCGCACTTTCAAAAGCATCAAAAATCACTGAAGCACTGTCTGCACCATGCCCTTGTGCGACCACAGCGATATCGTTACGCTCACCCCAAATTTGCAATTGTTCTGTAGCTGCTGCACGGAATGTATCGCCTGCTGCCAACATCACTTTTTTGCCTTCACCTTGCAAACGCTTGGCAAGTTTACCAATTGTAGTGGTTTTACCTACACCATTTACACCGACGACCAAGATCACAAATGGACGCTTATTGCTATCGATATGCAAAGGACGTACTTTTGGAGCTAACAATGCAACCAACTCTTCTTGCAAAGCCTTATATAATGCATGTGAATAAATCAAATCGCCACGTGCCGTACGCTCAGTCAAATTTTGGATAATGGTTTTGGTTGCTTCTACACCAATATCTGCCACCAATAATTGCTCTTCGACTTCTTCTAACAATTCATCATCGATTTCTTTTCCACCCACCAAGATGTTCATCACACCATCGGCAAGATTTTTTCGTGTCTTTGTGAGACCTTCTTTCATACGCCCAAAGAAGCCCAAAGATTTTTGAGGCTCTTGTGCTACGGATGTATGATCAGACACTGCTTCGCGTGGTGTTTCAACGATTGGCACATTGACATTTGGTAAATTGGGTAGTGTCACATCATCATCACCAATATCATTATCGATGACAAATTTTTGTGGTTGATTATGATTTTGCATATATCGTCCTAAGCCTTTAAAGTTACAATCGGCAAAACAATTAAAAATTAGGCTTAGTGTATCACATTTTTTAGCTTTTTGAGTTGGCACTTAGTGGGTTTTAAAACGAATATCTCGATGTTCAATATGCACTTTTTGCATCATTTTTAAATATTGATATTGATTGACCGCAGCTTCAGCTTTTAATGCTTTTGCATAGACTTGTGTCTGTGGATAAAGCGTGTTGTTGCTATAGTTTTCAATAGCCTGCTGTTGTTGAACAGTAATTGGATGTTTTAGTGTCTGAAAAAAATAAACCACACTACCACATATCAGCAATACAATGCACAGTAATTCTAAATAATCGATCATTTTAGATGATTGTTCAAAATGATAACCCTGTATCTTCCAGTTCATCTTGGGTAGAGATAACTTTGGTAATTTCATACCACACTCACATAAATCGATAATCGCTTGGCTATGCGTTATAGTAGCTGAATTCAAACCCAAAATCTATATGGCTAGAGCTGAGCTTTAGGCTGTTGATGTTCTGGAAAATACACTTCATTTGCAGCAATAAATGTATTGACGTGTAAAGGTACTAATGTTTGCAGCGGCTGATAGCCTCCTGCAAGCACAAACATCAGGGGGAGGTTTAGCTTTTTGGCTTGTTCGAAAACATATTTATCCCGTTCAAACATGATCGTGGCATCGATCCATCGAGAACCAAAGCGATCTGCTTTATGACAGTCCATACCTGCTTGATAGATGATCAAATCCGCTTGCCATTCTAATGCTTGGGCAAAACCTGCATCGATGGCAGCGATATATTGTTCAAAATTACCTGTATTTTGATCGATATGATGAGTAATACTTCGTTCATGACTCATACAGCCAAATCGATGACCAAAAATCGTAAAATTAAATAAATTTTCCATTTTAGCGGAAAATTCTGCTGTACCATTACCACCATGTTGATCACAATCCAATATAAAAATCTTTTTATCTGGATAATGCTGTGCGATCAACGCCAAACCATTAAAAGTACAGTACGACCCACCATACTCATAAACCGCATGGTGAAAACCTTGTGCAATGTTGGCAGAAATACCGTCTTTCAAAGCAATTTCACTGGCAACAATCTGACCTGCTTGCACCGATAAAATGGCGTCACGTAACTGTGGTGACCAATTTTTAAATCCTTGCATACACGCTAGTGGTTTTTGCCCTTGCACAAAGGCGTCAACGTAGGCTGGGTTATGCAATTTTTTTAAGATATTAATATCAATCAAACCTGGATCAACAAGCTCAGCGATGTGTTCTGCTGCCAAGACTTCTGCAACCGCAGTCAATTTTTCCATACTGCGAGTATGAGTGATTGCATAATAGCGTGATGAGTAGCAAGTTTTTAACATTGGCTTAGCTCTTAAAATTGACGTTTGGCAATATCATCAATTTGAGATAGCAATGTTCCTTCTGGATCCATTAAACCATTTTGAATCTGTTGCTTAAAGTGGGTGGTGAAAGTACGTTCACGATTTTGCGGTGAAACAGCCAAAGTCGTCAGACGCAAAAACCAAAATTTTACCTGTTGGACAGGAATGATATGTCCCTTATTTTTCTTGTTTTCTTGACGTTGCAAATCTAATTCTGAGTTATCAACGATTGAAAACAAAGCACCTTTTGGCAAACGTATGCCGTTCATAAGCAATGGTTTTAAACTAATACAAGAGTGATTATCACCCATATTAATTTTTTCCATCATTACTGCTTGATTTTGTGTATCAGTATAAATATTAATAATCCCTTGACGCAATAATTGATCATGAGCGATTTTTAGAAAAAATTTCTCCGCCATAGGACAAGAGCCGACTTTCGGTTTTTCTGGCAAAGTCTCTAATGATATCAAACCACTATCGTCACTATTTTTGGGTAAGATAATGTCTGATAATAATTCACAAATCAGTTTACTTTCTTCCAAAGTTGCCTGTTCATGAATATGACGCAGCTTAGCTTGGAAAGCAGATTCTATAAGAAGTGCTTCAGTTAAATTGTCATTTTTGCCTTGTGCTAAATAAGCTTGTACCGCAGGATTAATATCCAAATTATGCCAATCATTAATCCCTTGTTCTTCTCCTTGGGCACGAATAACTTTCAAATATTCCGTTGAATAATCATTAAAAATACGCAAGTCTGCCAAATCATTTGCTTCACGTGGTACATTTACAAACTCTGCAATAACACGTGTAGCTTGGGTATATCCACAACCACGACGTTCAGTTTGATGTGAATAATGCTCATTCAACATCTCTTGTAATGTTGCAGATAATGGATGTAATTGTTGTGCAAATAGCTCTAAAATCTCATGATTGGAATCAGACATAAAAAACTCGTCAATTTTTGTGAATGGTTTAATGCCTGCAAGTATAACAATACTTTCAAATTTGTCCATATATGCATCGATTTTTTAAATCATAAAAAACAAATGATTCTTTTTTAACAACGTAGATTCACCTCTGAATAGATGTTTGTTAAATAAACAATAACGATTTATTGCCCAAATTGTAAACTTTATTATAAAAAGCATGATATTTGTTAAAAAACAACCAAAATGATATTTTTTTATGTAGAATTTAATCATATGTACATTGGTATGTAAGTGAATGTTAAGCATTTTTAAATTTACCAATTGTTCAATTTTATTTATCTATTATATTAGGGCGTGTTGACAATTAACGCAAATTGATTATTGTTGCAGCCAGATAGATATTAGCAGCAAAAGATTCATCG
>NZ_JBHFHK010000045.1:0-18636 GCF_041928215.1 Hubeiibacter jixunmingi
TTGGCTGTCGCTAAAGCCCTTGATTGTTTCGTATCTCATCTTGTCATTATATCAAAACTTTCGCAAGAGGTCTATTGTTCAAGCTGAAAAATGGTATAAAAAAGCAGCTGATAAAGGTCATGCATTATCTCAATATATGCTATCTTACCTTTATCGTGACAATGAAGAGTTCCAAAATAAAAAACTATATCGTGAATATCTAATCAAAGCTGCCGATAATGGACATGATCCTGCACAAAATGAATTGGCGTATAACTATGAAAAAGGGCAATATGGTTTTAAAGAAAATATTAATGCCGCAGTGAAATATTATCAGTTCGCCGTAAAGCAAGGCAATGTGTATGCGATGAATAATCTAGCTATACTATACGAGAATGGTGATGGCGTAGAGCAGAATATTACAGAAGCCGTGCGATTATATGAAAAATCTTTTGAGTCAGGTAATGTTATATCTGCCTATAATTTAGGTTATTTATATCAGAATAATGAATTGGTCAAAAAAGACTATAAAAAAGCTGTGGTGTACTATGAATATGTGTTGGAAAATACCGATTCCGATGAAGATATTACTGATACGCTATCTCAACTTATTGAGATTTATCAGCAAGGCGGTTATGGTGTCAAAAAAGACCTTCAAAAAGTAAAAAAATATCAAAAAATGCTCAAAGAATATGAAGGTTAATTGATCATTTTTTAAGAATAAAGGGCGTGTCAATAATAAGCTTACATGCCCTACTTTTTACTTTCTCATGTTGCATAAAAAAAGGGCGAATATTATTACTCACCCTTTTTTTAAATCTACGTCAGCGACATTATTTATCTAAAATTGTAAATAATTGCTTTTGCACATTTTCAATTTGATCTAAACCATTGATGCGGTCATAAGTCGGTGCATTTTCACCAGATTTTGCACGATCTTGATAATAGCCAACCAATTGTGCAGTATCTTTATGATAAGCGACCAAACGCTTACGAATAGTCTCTTCTTGGTCATCTGGACGTTGTACCAAATCTTCGCCTGTTTCGTCATCTTTACCTTCCACTTTTGGCGGATTGTAAACAACGTGATAAACACGACCCGATGCAGGATGCTGGCGACGACCTGACAAACGCTGTACGATTTCTTCGTCTGGTACGTCAATTTCAATCACATGGTTAATGTCGATACCTTGGTTTTGCAATGCTTCTGCTTGTGGAATAGTACGTGGAAAACCATCAAAAATACAACCATTTACACAATCAGGTTGAGCAATACGCTCTTTTACCAGACCAATGATTAAGTCATCTGATACCAAACCACCGCTTTCCATCACTGACTTTGCTTGCAAGCCCAATTCAGTCTCATCACGAATCGCCGCACGTAACATATCACCCGTAGAGATTTGTGGAATATTATAACGCTTGCAAATCAATTGTGCTTGTGTGCCTTTGCCAGCACCTGGAGGTCCGAGTAAAATGATACGCATAAGATACCTTCTTGTTGAAAATTCAAGTCTTTATAGGATCAAAAACTTAAGGTTTAAAAAAAATATTTTAACAAAATATTTGTCGATTACCTACATCACTTTGGACAATAATAGTGATTATAAGCAAAATTTATAGCAGTTAAATCACGCACAAGCCGTATATTGATTATAAAAAAGCCACGAACAAATGTATCATTCCCGCCAAAAAGCCTGTTACACCACCAAGCACAATCAAAATCCATTCATCTTCTTGGAATGCTGGACGTAGCAGATTTTGAAACTCATATGGGCTTAAGTTACGAATACGGTCGCAAAACATATCAAAAATCATCTTGGCACGGCTAGCATTAAACGCTGGGTCTGAAACAGGTTTCATTGTGGCTTCGATAGAACGCTCTACCAAATCATTTTTTAATTCAGCATATTGGCTTGGGCCAAGTGAAATTTGTAAAGTCGTTTTGACTAATGGTGTTTCCATCACTTCATTAAGATGGCTTTTGATAATACGACGGGTCTTCTGTGCTTGGTCGCCATACATCATTTCAGTCATAATGGTTTTGAGCGTGATTAAGTCTTGCGTCACCACCTCTGAAAAGACCACAGCGACTTCTTCTTGACGTTTCATAAACGCCCCTTGAATCACATAAGTATCAATGTGTGGAAACTCTGGAATAATCCAAGGGAATTTTAAATCTTTGGTTAAACGGAAAGTCTTTAAATATTTTACTGGGCGTGGCTCAACAGGATTAAAAACCATCCATATCGCAATCCAGTTGGTCAAAAAGCCCCATATCGCCGCAAAAAATGGTACAGTCCAATGTTGTGGTATCAACAGGAACAAAACCATCTGTACAACGCCAAAATAAAAACCAATCAAAGCACTGACATGCCAAATAAAGTTAATTTCTTTTTGCCCAACTTTGAGAAACATATCGACCATCAACTGACGGTCGCTCTCCATCTTTTTGACCACCATCGAACGCATATCAACTAACTCTTCGACTTTATAAGTCAAATCGGTAACCAAATCTGCCATAATGGTCGGCATCTGTGCATGAGCTTGGCTGTAAATTCGACGCTTTATAGCATAAGGAAGATTTTCCCAAAGCACATGATTCTGCTCTAGCATGACTTCATCAATCAGAGCCTCGAGATCATGATCCACTTGTTCTGCAATAATTTTACCCATTTCTTCTGGGTCCATCGCTGTCAAAAATTCGCTTAATGAACCAAGTTTGGACAAAGTGTTATCGGTGATAATGCCCGAGATACGTCCTGCTTTACGCGGCACAATACCTTGCCAGCCAATGGGTACAGGACCAAGATGAAAACCCCAAAACTTAACAGGGTAAAATACCATCTTCAATGCCATCCACACGTGAGCCCACGTTACAAACGCAGTCACAGGAATAATACTTAAGATCGGTAATAGATCAGGACGTGTAATAAAAGTATGTCCGTAATAGATGATTGTTTCCAACATAATTGCTCTAAAAAACGAAAATTTACTTGAAAAATTGTTGTAAATAATCGTTTTATTCAATGTATCATTTAGTGATGGAAATTTAACAGAAAAAGTTATACAACGATAGTATTATTTTGTGATTCTTTCAGAAAATATTGTACTAATGTGACTTTCAATGATAATATCTGAAACATACTGCTTTAAGCCATTGCTAGCACAGGCTTCGGGCACTAAACATATCCATGGAGAGTAACTCAATGAATAGCAACACCAATTTCCAAATCGAAGACAGCAAATCTTATCAATTTTTGTTCGATTTGAGTAATGATGATAAACAGCTATTAGCAAATTATGCACAATTAGACAGTATTAATGCTTGGGAAAATAAAGTAAAGCAACTTGTTTCAGCGAGTCTGCCAAGTGATGAATTATTTGATATGATTCACTTTACGCGTATTGTGGAAAAACAAGGTGAAAAAGTCACATTTCAGCCGATTGATGCGAAGCGTTTCCGTGAAATTTCTTTTGCCAATTACTTACAATACAATGATATGAATGATGTCGAAATCAACGCATTGGCATTGGTAGAATCTTTACGCCAAGGCTAAATTTTCTCATATAAAAGTCACTTCAGTGATTGAAGTGACTTTTTTTATTTGACTTTTCTGATAAAGGTTGAATAAATTCATGAAATATTAAACTTAAGACATTGATTTTTATTCAAAAAAATATCGACTAAGTGGTAACAATTTCATACTAAAAATCGCTATACCTCAAGCTTGCTATCGTATATATTTAGCAAAATTTTTTCTCTCGCTATCCTTGTTGTTCTATGTTCAAAAAACACCCATCACCGCTCAAAAATATACAGCAAGAAAATAATATTTTTCGTCATCGCATTTATGTGGCTATGGGTGTGGTCAGTGTATTTATTTTGGTGCTGATTGCCCGTTATGCATATTTACAAATCGAACAGCATGAACGTTTTACAACAATGTCAGATAAGAATCGTATTCGCTTACAGGCACAACCACCTGCTCGCGGTTATATTTACGATCGCAATGGGATTTTATTGGCAGATAATTACCCAGTATTTAGTGCAATTGTCAGCCGTGCTGACATTGAAGACATTGATGATACGCTAAAACGTCTGACACCGATCCTACATCTTAGCCCTGAAGATATCGATCAATTTAGTAAACGTGCCAAGGTCGCAAAGAAAACTGAAATTCTCGCCATTAAAATGAATTTAACTGAGCAAGAAATTGCCAAATTCAGTGAGATGAAACAAGAATTTCCAGGTGTGCGTATCGATACACAGATGACTCGCTACTATCCACATGGCGATCTGTTTGCACACGTAATTGGTTATGTCGGACGTATTAATGAAAAAGAATTAAAAGAACTCGACAAAGATCTTTATTCCGGTACAAATCTCATCGGTAAAATCGGTATTGAAAAATACTATGAAGATTTATTACATGGCACACCAGGCTTCGAGTCTGTAGAAGCTGATGCACATAGTCGTGTATTACGTTATCTGGGTAAACAAGATGCCGTGCGTGGTAACGATTTGTATTTATCATTAGATTATGGTCTGCAAGTAGTCGCTGCACAACAAATGGCAGGCAAGCGTGGTGCTTTGATTGCGATTGACCCGAATACAGGTGAAATTTTGGCATTGGTATCGAGCCCAAGTTTTAACCCAAATTTATTTGTGACGGGTATTAGCAGTACAGATTATGCTGCTTTGCGAGATAACCCAGATCAGCCATTATATAATCGTGCTGTGCAAGGTTCTTATCCTCCTGCGTCCACGATCAAACCTGTCGCAGCAATGGGTGGTATCAACTACGGATTTATCGATTGGAATACACGTATTTTTGACCCTGGTTATTTCCAATTACCTGGTGATAGTCATAAATTCCGTGACTGGAAGAAAGGCGGACATGGTATTGTAGATATTCATAAAGCGATCCGTGATTCTAGTGATACTTTCTTCTATGTGCTGTCTTTCCGTATGGGCATCGAAAAGATGCATGAATGGATGACGCAGTTTGGTTATGGTCAAAAGACAGGTGTAGATTTACCTAACGAAAGTGCAGCACTATACCCATCACCAGAATGGAAAATGCGTACGCGTGGCACTGCATGGAGTAAAGGTGAAACCATTTCGGTAAGTATTGGACAAGGTGCATTCACTGCGACCCCACTACAGATGGCAATGTCTACAGCAATCATGGCAAACTACGGACAACACGTTCGACCGCACGTGTTGCGTGAAACTAAGGGCGAAAAGAAATTAGATATTTTAAACGGCAGTGATTACAAGATTAAGTTTAATGGTACGCAAGAAGATTGGGACAATGTACATGCTGCTATGCGTGCTGTTGTCGAGCAAGGTACAGGACGTGGCATTCGTAGCTCAAGCTATAGTATCGCTGGTAAGACGGGTACAGCACAGGTTAAGAGTATCGCACAGGGTAAAACTTATAACGAAGCAGCACTGAAAGAACGTGAATACGACCATGGTATGTTTATTGGTTTTGCACCAGCGGATAAGCCAGCTATTGCTGTAGTCGCGATCTGGGAAAACGGTCGCCACGGTAGCTCCGCTGCCAAGTTGACCAAGCCATTATTCGACTATTGGTTACTGCATCGTGAAAAAGATCCTATTAAACCTGTTGCTCTGCCTGTCAATGGTGGATTGATGTCAGCAGGGACTAGCCCTTCACAACTTCCAACCAGTGGCTTGGAGGATCTACAAAGACAACGCTCAGGAAATGGAGCCAATCGTCAGCGTAGTAGCGAGCCTGCAACGACAAATACTGAGCAAAGTAGCAATACTGGATTGGTAGAATAGTGTAATGTATGACTTTGTATGTAAAAAATAGCTATGAAAAAAATTAACTCACATCGCTCAACTCCTCGTCACTCTGCTCAGCCCTTGCGTATCATCGGCGGTGAGTTTAAACGTAGACAAATCGAATTTGCAGCTTTAGATGGCTTGCGTCCTACCCCAGACCGTGTGCGTGAAACGCTATTTAATTGGCTCATGTGGGATATAACTGGTGCAATAGTATTGGATGTATGTACAGGTTCTGGTGCATTGGCATTTGAAGCCTTATCTCGTGGTGCAAGCCATGTCACTATGATTGAACCTCAGAATGAACAAATTCAATTTTTACGCCAAAATATCAATACTTTAAAACAAGAAGATAAGGTGCAACTCTATCATGATACTGCACAAAACGTACTAAAACGACTGAGTGATGTAAAATTTGATCTGGTCCTCTTAGATCCGCCCTACTCACTAAACTTATGGCAAGAGCTAGCAGAATTACTATCGCCATTTTTACATGAAAACAGCTTGATTTATGTTGAAGCCAATCAAGATTTAAGCCAAATCAAGCTACCTAGCCACTGGCAATTGAAAAAAAATAGTAAAGCTGGGCAAGTTTATTTTGGTTTATTCCAAACATTATAAATAACGTGAGTTCGGTTTTAAAAGGTATGTTTTTGTTATAATTATATGATTTTAAAGAAGTAGGGTGTGAGAAACATTGTTTCGCAAGACGCACCTGAGAAGCGATTGAAGCCTCGCAAGATGCCGTTTTCTGAAAGGTGCGTAAGACGCAACCTACATCCGAATTGAAAATTTTACATAAAATCAGATACTTACATTCAAACCTATCCCGAACTCACGTTAAATAGAATTAATCAGTGATTAATTGTTATTTTTAATCAGAATCTTCTGTATAAAATACAAAACTACGGAAGCTAAAATCATAACAATAATTAAAAATGCTAACATATACAAATAACCATTCTTTGATAAAGAAAAAATGGATACTACAATCATAAAACCGATAGCATTGGCTTTTAGATAGTTATTTAATAAATTTTTGAGGCGCACCTCTTTTGGTAATGTGGCATCCTGTGATAAAACAGTTTGGGTAATTCGTTGAATCTCACTGCTATTACCTTCAAGTAAAATACGTGATAATCTAAAATTATGATAAATAAACCACGGTGCTGGCAATAGAATCAGCCAAAATGCTAACCAAAGGCCAAATTTTTTATTTTTATGCTGTTTTTCAACATTTTTTAATTGTTGATTAAAATCATAAATATATTTCCCATCGACTTCAACCTGATAAATAACTCGCTCATCCGAAAAATCATAATAACCTTGATCATCGTACCAAATTTGTGCTTGTTTACCGCCATATTGATAAATTTTATCACAATCTCGAGCATTATTAGATAAATGTTTATCTTTACATGAAAATTCTAAATCATTAATTTTTAATACTTCAATATAATTATTATGCAAATTATTTTTACCTGTATTATTACTTTTTTCTTCTTTTTGGTTGGATTAAAAGGTAATTTTGCATCTAATGTTTTTAATTGATCTATCGATTTTGGAAATGGTGTTGCATTTAGACTATCAGTTATCATCGACTCTGCATAGATAATCGCTAGAGAAAAAACAAAACTGAATATTACAATGCTTTTTGCAAATTTATTTTGCCACTTTGGATTTATACCATCAGGTGTAAAACCACTAGTATATATCAAAAATGATACTAAAAAAGCAACAAAACTTGCGCCAATAAGCATCGCATCACCATAAATTATCATGATGACCAATGCAAATAAATAATAGCTTACTGCTGAAAAAGCATATTGACGCAATGTAGGTTCAATAAAGCTTTGCATAAAATTATCCTGACCTAAAATATAAGTAAAGAACCACTGTTACTCAATGCTTTATTTCCTTGCCAACCCACAATAATATGACCCTTTTCATAGATTTTCAGGATATCTACATAAAACTGTCTTGGAAAGTTGATATTATTTTCTGCAAAATAATGATAAATAACACGTACAAAACGGTTTAAATATAATTTAGAATTTGACCGAGTGTTTTCATTAAAAAAATTTTCAGATTTTTGCAACCTTGATAAATTCAAATATTTATCTGCAGTATCTACAACTTTATTCCATTCTGTATTAAATATATGGTTATGATGTGTTGATAAATAGCCAGATAAAATATTTCTATTTAGCAAAAATAAGTTTTCTAAAATGGTTATATTTTCCTTATCTCTATCAAAGCTTAAATAATAAATTGCTTCTTGTTGATTACAATATTTAATCGTATAGGGTAAATCAAATTTAGTGTCTTTATTACCTAAATTTGAACACCAATCAATACAATTTAATCTATCAATATGATTAATTAAATCTTCAGAAAATTCAACTTTTTTAAAAACATAATCATATACATATTTCAAAATATTCATTGTTTATCCATTTACTCTCAATCTTTAATCCAACTTTTTAAAATCAATTCCGCCAAAGGCAAATCTTCAGGATAAGTGATTTTAATATTATCATTCCGCCCTGAGATTAATCCTACATCTACGCCCAACAATTCCAAACTACTGGCTTCATCAGTGATGATGGCTTGCTGTTGCTTGGCGGATTGCAGTGCATCAACTAGCAATTGATATTTCACAATCTGTGGTGTTTGAGCTTGCCACATCTGCTCACGACTTATCGTTTTATCAATATAATGCAAACCATTGTTTTCTTTGGATAAGTTTTTAGCTAATTTTAAAGTATCTCGCACGGGAATCGCCACAATCGCCGCATCTTGCCCCGACTGACAAAAATCCAAAATCGCCTGCAAAGTATCATTATGCAAACACGGACGCGCAGCATCATGTACCAACACATAATCATCAGGCTGTGCTTGTGATTGCAAATGTTGCAAAGCTGCCAATACCGAATCCATCCGCTCCGCCCCACCCTGACAAAATTGTACAGGCATAGCAAAATCTAAACTCGTTGCGATATGATCATCAAGATGTATGGCAATTACACAACCTGCCAAAGGCAATTTTGTCAAGGCATTCACGCTGTGCTGTAATACGGTTTTATCTAATAAGGTTTGATATTGTTTGAGTTCAGTTTTGGAAAAACGTTGCCCACGTCCTGCGGCAGGCAATACCGCCCAAATTTTGCGATTATCCATGTGATTATCCCGATTTTAATTTTGATTTTGCAAGGTAATTTAATGTGCTGTACTGCTAGGTGCCTGATTTTCATCAGCATCATTGTTCAGCATAGCATCTTCGCTACTCGGGCTATTTTTTTGTGCTTCATCCAAATAAATTTGTTGATAACTGCCGTCAATCATACTCATTTGCACAAAAGTTTCATTCGGTTTAATTAGACCCAAGTCCAGTCGAGCAAATTCTTCCACCGTTGATGTGCCATTTTTTAGGTCAAAAACCTGTGCTGACAAGACACGATTGCGTTCTGCCAATTCTAAATTTTGTTCTTGTTGAATAGCGATTTGTTTTCTGAGCTGTTTTTGCTCCAAGTGCCCATTTTCACCGAACCATAACGCATATTGTAAGGCGAGAAAAATGATTAGGGAAAGGACAATCAGCACTCGTCCAGTCATGGTATTTAGCATAATTCGCTCATTATTTTCAAAAAATCTTATAAAAACCAATCGTGACTTTTATCAAAAAAGCCACGACTGGATTTTGTAAGGCGTTAAATTTAAGGGCTTATTTTAAACCTTTAAATTCCGCTTTACCATGATAAGGTGCTTGAATTAACTCTTCAATACGTAACAATTGATTATACTTCGCTACACGGTCAGAACGGCACAATGAACCCGTTTTGATTTGACCTGCAGCAGTACCTACTGCCAAATCAGCGATGGTTGAGTCTTCAGTTTCACCAGAACGGTGTGAAATCACTGTAGTATAACCATTGGCTTTCGCAAGATAAATCGCATCCAAAGTCTCAGTCAAAGTACCGATTTGGTTATACTTAATCAAGATTGAGTTCGCAACGTTTTGGTCAATACCACGTTGTAAAATCTTAGGATTAGTTACAAATAGGTCATCGCCGACCAATTGGATTTTGTCACCCAAGATTGAGGTTAAATAAGCCCAACCGTCCCAATCGCTTTCGTCCAAGCCATCTTCAATAGAAATAATTGGATATTGTTTTACCAAACCTGCCAAATAGTCGGCAAATTGATTGCTGGTAAAGGCTTTGTTGCCTTCGCCTGCCAAGATATATTGACCATTTTTATAGAATTCTGAAGATGCACAGTCCAACGCCAACATGATGTCAGAACCTGCTTTATAGCCAGTTGTTTCAATGGCTTTTAGAATCACAGTGATGGCTTCTTCATTTGAACGTAGGTTTGGTGCAAAACCACCTTCATCACCCACAGCAGTATTTAAACCTTGTGCTTTTAATACTGATTTCAATGCATGGAAAATCTCTGCACCAGCACGTAAGCTTTCAGCAAAAGAAGTGAAGCCCACTGGCTCAATCATAAATTCTTGAATATCAACCGTATTATCGGCATGTGCACCACCATTTAAGATGTTCATCATCGGTACAGGCATGCTCAAAGTAGTTTGACCACGCAAATCAGCGATATATTGGAACAATTGGGTTTTCTTTTCCGTCGCTGCTGCACGAGCTGCTGCCAAAGATACTGCCAAAGTTGCATTTGCACCAAGCTTGGCTTTGTTTTCTGTTGCATCCGCTGCAATCATTTTTTCGTCCAATGTTTTTTGCTCAAAAACACTGTCGCCCACAAGTAGAGATTTGATGTCACCATTAACATTAGCAACGGCTTGGCATACACCTTTACCCAAATAACGGGCTTTGTCGCCATCACGCAATTCTAATGCTTCACGTGAACCAGTCGATGCGCCTGATGGTGCACATGCACGACCAACCACACCTGATTCCAAAATCACGTCTGCTTCAATAGTTGGGTTACCACGAGAATCTAAAATTTCTCTGGCACGAATATCTACAATCTTACTCATGGACATTATCCTTTTGGGGGCTAAAATCAAAATATCTTTGCTTTTACAAGCAATAAAAACTCAAAACTTAAAAATCAATGCGTATCTAATACCGCAAAACCTTTGACCAAATCATCAAGCTGTTTAAGCTGTGCCAAAAACGGCTCAAGCTGACTTAAACGTAACGCACACGGACCATCACATTTGGCAACATCTGGATTTGGATGCGCTTCTAAAAACAAACCTGCCAAACCAGTTGCCATACCAGCTCGAGCCAGCGTGGTAATCTGAGCACGGCGACCGCCTGCACTGTCTGCACGTCCACCCGGAGTTTGTAAGCTATGCGTTACGTCAAAAAATACGGGTACATTCATGGCTTTCATGGTATCAAAGCCCAGCATATCAACGACCAAATTATTATAACCAAAAGCCGAACCACGCTCACACAAAATCAGCTTATCATTGCCTGCCTCTAGGCATTTATGCAAAATATGACGCATCTCATGTGGCGCTAAAAATTGGGCTTTTTTGATATTAATAATTTTATCGGTTTTCGCCATCGCTTCGACCAAATCAGTTTGGCGACTTAAAAATGCTGGCAATTGCAAAATATCTGCCACAGTCGCTACAGGCTCAGCTTGGTATGGTTCGTGAATATCGGTGATAATCGGCACGTTAAATTGCTTTTTAATTTCACCCAACCACTCTACACCTTTTTCCAAACCTGGGCCACGAAATGAATTGAGGCTAGAACGATTGGCCTTATCAAACGATGCTTTGAACACATAAGGAATGCCAAGACGCTGACAAATCTCAATATACGTTTCTGCAATCTCAAAAGCCAAATCTTTGCTTTCTAATACATTCATGCCACCAAATAGCACAAAAGGCAGGTCATTGCCAATTTTGAAGCCATTTAGTTCGATTGTCGATTGGGCGGTTAGGGTCATAAAATTTCTCGTTATATCAAATTCATGTATTTACTGGATTGTGCAGATGAGCTTCAAGCACCGTAATCAGCTGAAAATCATTACTAATTCTAAGTATGCCAATGTGCATCAATGACAGTAAATACAATAGAAGAGCAGATGGTCTACTCTTCTATTTTCAGAAACTTATATTAGCTTGCTTGATGGTATTTTTTTGCTGCATCAATAAAGCTTGCAAACAATGGGTGACCGCCACGTGGTGAGCTGGTAAATTCTGGATGGAACTGTACTGCAACAAACCAAGGATGCGTTGGAATTTCTACCGTTTCAACCAAGCCTTGTGGTGAGTAACCTGACACTTTCATGCCTGCCTTTTCGATGTCTGCGATAAAATGATTATTCATTTCATAGCGATGACGATGGCGTTCAATAATCTGTGAATGACCATAGATTTCACGGATTTTTGTGCCTTCCAATAGTTCAGAGCTTTGAGCACCCAAACGCATGGTTCCACCTAAATTTGAGCTATCCGTACGTTGCTGTAATTCGCCACGCTCGTCTAACCATTCAGTAATCAAACCAATTAATGGTTGTTTGGTTTTCTTATTAAATTCAGTCGATGTTGCTTCAGTCAAACCTGCTTGATGACGTGCAAATTCAATCACTGCCAATTGCATACCCAAGCAAATACCTAAATAAGGAACGTTGTTTTCACGTGCATATTTGATAGCTTGCATTTTGCCTTCTGTACCACGCTCACCAAAACCACCTGGCACCAAGATTGCATCAGCTGTTTTTAGCACACTTGCTACATCTTGGCTTTCTAAGCTTTCGGCATCAACATAGTCGATTTGTACTTTGACACGGTTTTTGATGCCTGCATGTAGCAAAGCTTCATTCACTGATTTGTAGGCATCTGGCAATTCAACATATTTACCAACCATCGCTACACGTACAGTAAATTCAGGATTGAATAAGCCCTCGCAGACTGCATCCCAGTCACTCAAATTGGCTTCAGGCAAATCAAAACCAAAACGCTCACAAATAAAATCATCCACATCTTGTTCATAGAATGTACGTGGGATTTCATAAATACTGCGTGCATCTTTACACACGACTACAGCACGTGCTTGTACATTGGTAAATAGTGCAATCTTGCGACGTGTTTCTTCATCAACATCATGCTCGGTACGGCAAATCAAAATGTCTGGTTGCATACCGATAGACAATAATTCTTTTACCGAATGCTGTGTTGGTTTGGTTTTTAGTTCTGATGCTGATGCGATATAAGGCAACAAAGTCAAATGCATTAACATCGAATGTTTGTGACCAAGTTCAACCATGAGCTGGCGTACTGATTCCATAAATGGTAAGCTTTCGATATCGCCTACAGTACCACCAATTTCCACGATCGCCACATCAAAGCCCTCGCCTGCTTTACGCACACGCTCTTTGATATTATCAGTAATATGTGGAATGACTTGAACAGTTTTACCTAAGTAATCGCCACGACGCTCTTTATCTAATACGTCTTGATACACACGACCACTGGTAAAGTTATTCAGCTTGCTCATTTTTGAACGTTTTAGGAAACGCTCATAATAACCTAAATCAAGGTCAGTCTCTGCACCATCTTCGGTCACAAAAACTTCACCATGTTGGAAAGGGCTCATTGTGCCTGGATCGACATTGATATATGGATCCATTTTGACCATGGTCACTTTTAGGCCACGAGCTTCTAATAATGCGGCAACAGATGCGGCTGAAATTCCCTTACCGAGGGAAGATACCACACCACCTGTAACAAATATAAAATGGGTCATCGCTATTCTCATACATTAAGCCAAAAGATGGCATTCAATGTTTGTCAATTTTACTTTACTATGCCCCTATAAAGCAAAAAGAATTGTATATAAATCACAATTCTTTTCGTTATCTGTGTCATCTTTTCACTTATTTGTTTGAAACTAAAACAATTATTATTTATTGAACCAAGAAAAAAAATTTTTTGTCACATATCTGATTTACTTTTCAAAGAAAGTAGAATAATTCTTTGTATAAAAGCCGTGAAAATCATCACACAATCCCCATAAAAATCGTTATAATCAGCTCGTATTTTTTGATCTTTAATCCTACATCGGTGATCACAACATGAAATCTTATACTTTAAAATTTGCAGCACTGACTTTGGCAATCATTAGTATTGTGGGTTGTGGTCGTAAGGAACAAACCCAAACGGAAAAAGTTCCAGATGAGCAACGTCCACCAGAAGCTGTGGTATTGAGTCCTGTCACTGCACCAAATACGACAACCACAACACCTGCGACTGCACAGACTACAAGTCAAGGCACAGCAAGTATCGCCTACAGCGAAGACAATACGCAAGCACAGAACGATACTATGGCAACTGTACCAGCAGTAGCACGTCCTACAAATAATACCACTGCTAACACCACAACTCGTACAACGAACAATACTACAAGCAATAGCACAGCAAATACAACATCTAAACCAGCAGAAACCAAAACTTCAACTATACGTAGTAATACAGACAACACGACCACTACTGTGACGACTACAACCAAGGTTGATAACCGTGTAGGACCTGCTGCAACGACTAGATCTAATACAGCAACCTCAACGACGAATCGTTCAACAGCATTGGGGCCTGCTGCACAAGAGTACAATCATGCTTCAAATACAGACAATCGTGTTGGTCCTGCAGCAAATAGAGCAACAGCATCTAATGACGACGCTCAACCCGCAACAAGAAGTTCTCATGCATTAATGGACGGCGTACGCCCAATCAATAAAGATGCACGACGCAACGAAAGTGATGTTGGTCCTGCAAAATCAGAATAATTCTCTATAGAGATAAAAATAGCGACTAATACAGTCGCTATTTTTGTTTGTTTTATGATGCATTGGATATTTTTAGCTCGACTACTTGTTTTTATGGTAGCAAATCGCTATGACTTAAAAATTACACAAAATACACATTGATGTCTAAATTGTGAAAATAACGTGTGATCAAAATAACTGAAACTGGATGTGATAAATATCAGGAATTATTGAGCAGATAAATGATTTATATACCATCACATCTTACTCGTAAATCATGAGGAATATGGTAATGAAAAAAATATTGATGGCATTGACCTTGGCATTGGCTTTTACGCTGCCCAATGTAGCCATGGCAAAAGGCATATTGATCTTTAATACAGGCGACGAAATCTTTGAAATCAAAAATGCACCAACTTTTGATGATGGTTTTAAACTAGGCTATGCCTGCAAACATTTTGGCTTATTATGGGCAGATGTTTGGACGTGGGATTGTCAAATGATGGCAGTCAATCCTGATCGCAATGAAGTCGCTGATTTACCCGCAGATATGAAACAACAATTCCAATCACAGTTTAGCGAGAGCGATCGCGATCGTGGTTTTTGGAATCGTTTTGGTATCTTTATTTTAGCATTGATCTTTATTGGTTATGGCATATTTAATATGCGTGGCTCAAATAACTAATAAGCTTAACTTGCTGAATAATATTCAAAATAAAATCGCAAGACTTTAAGGCTTGCGATTTCTTACTTTCTAAATTTAAGCTTTGAAAAAGATTAAATCGGCACACCGCTATGAAAACGAAACAACGGATCTGACGTGCTAATCAATTCTTTTTCCACTGCCAATAAATGTTGTAATCGGCTTTGGATACTTTCTTCAGGATCTTTGAGCTGGTTTTCTTTGGCAACATCATTAGCAAGGCTGATATAATCTTCGTAATGACGTGCTTCAGATTTTAACAAATAACGATAATATCGACTCAATTCCTCATCTACCACTTGTGATAATGCAGCAAACCGCTCACAAGAACGTGCTTCTACAATCGCCCCAATCAACAGCACATCAATCAATGCTTCTGGCTCATAGGTGCGAATTTCTTTACGTAAAGCGTTGGCATAACGCCCAGCACTCAATGGTTTTAGCTCTAAGCCACGCTTAGCCATCAATGCCAAAACTTGTTCATAATGCAACATTTCTTCACGTACAAGCTGTGCCAATTTTTTTTGTAAATCAGTAAAAAAGCTATAGCGAAAAATCAAATTCATACCTGTGCCAGCCGCTTTTTTTTCACAATTGGCATGGTCTTGAATTAAAATTGCCAAATTTTCAGGACTATCTTTAACTTTATCTAGCCATGCTTGTGGTGTACGACAGCCTAAAAATTGGTAGATTGGTTGCATTAATGCATCCAAGTCTTTACCCAGACTCACGCTATTTTCTTCATTACAAACCGCCAAATCTACCGCTTCTTCTTCAGTATTTAGCAAAGTATCATTCGATTCGGCTAAATTATCTTGCAATTGCATAATTTCCCCTATTTATACAACTTTGGCGGCATCGATTTTAGCTTTCATCTGTTTGACAGCTTGTTCTAGGCCAACAAATACCGCGTCAGCAATAATCGAATGTCCAATATTTAATTCATAAATTTCAGGGATTTGAGCAATCGCAGTAACATTTTCCAAATTCAAACCATGTCCTGCATTGACGATTAAGCTACGCCTTTTGGCATATTTTGCCCCATCGATAATGCGTTGCAGTTCTTGTTGTTGCTTATCACCTTCAGCATCAGCATAAGCACCAGTATGAATCTCAATTACTGGTGCACCACAAGCAACAGCAGCATCAATTTGAGCCTGATCTGCATCAATAAATAAAGATACTTCACAACCTAGCTCAGCCAAAATTTGTGTAGCACGTTTGACCGATTCAAAATGCCCAACCACGTCCAAACCGCCCTCAGTGGTCACTTCTTGGCGACGTTCAGGGACAAGACATACGTGTTGTGGAAGGATTTCTTTAGCAAAATCAAGCATTTCATCTGTCACCGCCATTTCCAAATTCATGCGTGTCGAGAGTAATGGACGCATACGGCGTACGTCATCATCTTGGATATGACGACGGTCTTCACGCAAATGTAAGGTAATGCCTTCTGCTCCAGCTTGTTCACAAATCAAAGCCGCTTTGACTGGATCTGGGTAGCTTGTGCCACGTGCCTGACGCAAGGTTGCTACATGATCAATATTTACACCGAGAATTGCCATAATTTTGCTCTAAAAATAATGATTTAATCTCAGGATTATAGCAAACTTTTGCTGTAGGTGAGCGAGCTTTTGGCAGGATTTTTGAGTGGGAGGAATTGGTTATTTTGAAGTTTATAAATTGTACATTTATAGTGAACGTGTTAAATTAAACTAAAATCTTAAATTAAGGATACTGTTATGAAAAAAGTATTGCTTGCTACGCTATGTGCCAGTGCGGTATCGATTGCTCATGCAGGATTTTTTGATGATTTAAATAAAGCTGTGACAGCAGTAAATAGTGTCATTGGTGCAATTAATACTGCTAGTAGTGGTGCAATCGTTACTCCAAACACTAGCCAAACTTCAACCACATTTACTGGCACAACCATGGCGACGCCTACAGATTATCAATTACAGAAAATCGCTCAATCAATTGTGGTAAGTTCAATCCAAGATCCAAAGTTACGTCAAGCGGTAACACAAGCTCTTGACAATATTAATAAAATGCTTTTAATTACATCTTGTCAAACCACAAGTGATGATTTGTACCTAGGTGAAGTATTATCGCCAAAAGCGAATATGATGTTTATAAAAAATCCAAACTCTTTAAATCGTTATAAAAATCACCCTAAGGATAAGTGTTTAACAGTACAGAATATTGGTGATTGGAAGCTCGAAAATGATGAACTCAGATTTAATGTAGTGTATTCATCAGATATTACTGGTGCAACTGCCAATATTGATGTTTATATGACTCAAGATAACGGACAATGGCTAGTAACAATGTTATATAATTTCAACCCTTAATATTTTTATTGTAAATAAAATATTAAGCAGCTGTAGGGTGCATCCCACGCACCTTTTAGAAAGCAATATTAAAAATAGGTATAATTCACCCTGCTTTTCCCATTTAAAGAGTAAATTTATTATGAGTATTCCTTACCATTATGTTGAAATAAAGACATTTAATGAGCTGAAAATCGGTAATGGTAGTTCCAATTGGACACATTGGGGAGTAATGGATCACGAGGGTGTGACGATTCAACTCAGGTATCTAATTCCATCTGTTAATAAGTGGTGTTATCTACCTGCGAATATATTAAAAAAACTGTACTTTAATTTTGATACTTACTACAAGTTTAATGGCATGCTTTTTTTTGGAAGAACGCAGGATTTCTTTGCCGATAAGATTTATGAGCACTCAATTATAGATGATTTATATGAATCAAAGCTTGGTTTTGCTTGTCTTAATATGACAGATGAAACAGAGGGCTATCCATACCTGTTACACTTATTGCCAGAGTTGAATGATCGTGAATTTCTTGAAAGCCTAACCAAAGACCCTACTCTTGATGTTGCTTTATTATCAAGAACTTTGAATAAAAATAAACTTAAAGGTAATGTGATAAACAAAAGAATATATGATTACAGACATCCGAGATGGTCAATCGAATGGCTAGAATATTGTGAAAATCTTGTATCTAAAAACCCTGAATTGAAAATTTTGGATAGAAGTAATTTTTTAAGGCTACCTGAATAACGAATCAAAAACATTAACCTTAACCGTATGCTATCAGACACCTTTACGTCAATAAAACACAAAATGAGATTCGTGACATTGGGAAAACACCCGACACTTTTTCATTTGCCAACCTCTGATACAGTAAAACTAAAATGCCTCACTTTGACATAAATGCTTATTTTCACAAAGTATTTAAATCCTAAAATAAAAAACCACCCTTGCTGTTGCAAGGGTGGTTAGGAATAAAGAGCTGGCGATGACTTACTCTCGCATGGTTGAGCCCACACTACCATCAGCGCGACGTGTT
>NZ_JBHFHK010000046.1:0-18629 GCF_041928215.1 Hubeiibacter jixunmingi
AAATTAAGCAAGGGCTTCTTGATGACTATATTTGTGAGCAACTTCGTTGCCCTTCGGTTAGGTTTGCGTAAGTCCTACTATAGAAAGAGTTGAGTAATGACCAAAGAAAATTATCAAATCATTAAAGCACAACTTCCCATTGTCCTAAATAAAAGCAGATCATAACCTAATTGTGCTTTAAGATAATGAAAGTAATTTTTGCTGAGTTGTTAGATTAGATTGTGCTACAATGGCGATTATCACGCATCATTTGTGGAGAGAATTATGCTTACTTTAGATTTACCTAAAAATATCGAAGTCAGTTTGCAAAGTATTGCTGATGCCCGTGGGATGAGTGTGGAAAATTTGGCAATGCAATTAATCAGTCATCAATTGCAAGAAAATCCATTTAATTTTGACCTTGATGAAATGAAAGTGGCAGTAGAGTCGCCACGTGTAGAAGTGCCTGTAGAAGTGATGGGCGATTTGGAAAGTTTTGAAAAATGGTTAAAAGGGGCTTATAAATGAAAGTCCTACTAGGCGAGCGATTTTCTCAACGATTTCCAAATTTTCCTACACGTGACAAAGAAAAAATCCGTGCTTTTATTCATCATGTCAGTCAGTTTGCTTTAACCAATTTAAAAGGTCGCAATAAATCATCCGATAATGTCCCCAAAGATGACCCCAATTGGCGAGAAAAAGTGCAATATGCACAGCAATACAATTTGTGGCATTATCATATCGGCATTCCTGATTATTCAAATAATGCATCAGGTGAATATGTGAGCGAATATATTTTATATTTTATATTATATATTACAACAAGATAGTATCGTATTGGTCGCCTTATCCTCGCATCCACCTTTTCAATTACCAGAAATTGCAGATTTACAATATCCAGTGAGTTAAGCATGACAGCAATCAACCCAAAACAAGAAATTCTGATTGTCGGCGGTGGCATGGTGGGCTTAAGCCTTGCCTTGATGCTTGCCAAGCAAAACATCGCCACAACTCTAATCGAAAGCGTGCAATATCCTGCCTTAGATGCCATCAATGCCCCTTATCATTCTAGCTTTGACGCACGCAATACCGCACTATCACGTCGTAGCGTACAGATTTATCAAGATTTAGGATTATGGCAACATTTGCAAAAGCACGCCACCCCCATTCATCAAGTACATATTTCGGAAATGGGTGGTTTTGGTAAGGCTCGTCTAGTGCGTGAAGAAGAACAGGTGGAAAGCTTTGGGCAAGTGTTGGAAAATGCGTGGCTTGGGCGTGTTTTACTCAAAGAAGTACTCAATCAACCGTTAATTAACTTGATTGATGGGGCAAAAGTCACTGCATTAAGCCAAGATAATCATAGCGTCCAAATTAGCTATGAAAAAAATCAACAATCGCATCATCTCACCGCAAGCCTATTGATTGCTTGTGATGGGCGTGATTCATTCTGCCGTCAAGCCTTGGGCGTGGGCGTAGATGTGGTGGATTATCAACAAGTGGCGATGATAACTGCTGTACAAACGTCTAAGCCACATCAACATATTGGCTATGAGCGTTTTAGTCCGCTTGGTCCTTTGGCGTTATTACCTTTATCTGATGGTGAGCAACAAAATAGCCGTCGTCGTTCGGTGGTATGGATTGCCAAAAAAGGCGAAGAACATCTGTGGCTGGGTGAAGAAAATGATGCAAAATTTTTAACTGCTCTGCAAGACACTTATGGACACCGTGCTGGTAAGTTTGAAAAAACAGCTAAACGCCATTGTTATGATTTACAACAAGTTTTGGCACATAAACAAGCGGTGGGACGTGTGGTGTTGATGGGAAATGCGGCACACACATTGCATCCTGTAGCAGGACAAGGTTTTAATTTATGCTTGCGTGATGCGGTGGTGTTGGTACGTTATTTACAACATCAAGTGCAACATGAGCAAGATGTCGGCAATGCAGAAATGCTCAAACAATACGAGCAAGAACGTTTGGACGATCAAAAACGTGTGATTTTATTTTGTGACCAAGTGGTGAAAAATTTTAGCCATCAACGTCCAATCAGCAAGCTGTTACGCAATATGAGTTTATTGGCGTTTGATGCCATTCCAAAAGTCAAACCAATGGTGGCAAATTTTGCCATGGGGTTAAAAGTATGAGCCAACATGATAGCAATACAAAAAATCATTTTCCTGCCTTGATTGTTGGCGGTGGTTTAGTCGGTGGTTTAACCGCATTATTATTAGCTCAAGCAGGTGTGGATGTGTTGGTTTTAGACGCTGGCAAAGCACCACAAGCAGAGATACTTGAACAACGTGATCCACGTGTTTGGGCATTGAATGTCGCAACCTTAAAACTATTACAGCAAGCAGGCATTGCCTCACATATACAACGCCAACAACCCTATAGTGCCATGCAAGTGTGGAATCGTGATGGTTTTTCCGAATTATTTTTTGGTCAAGCGTCAGAACACGTGCCGATGCCACAACATTGGTTAGGCACTATGGTCGAGCCAAGTGCGGTGAGTTTTGCGGTCTATCAAGCTTTTTTAGATGCAAAAATCAATTGCCAATATCAAGCCAAAGTCAGTCGGGTAGAGCGTTTGCCACAGGCTTGGCAAGTCGAATTAACCGATGGCAGTCGCTATACCACAGATTTATTGATTGCTGCCGATGGGGCAAATTCCTTTGTACGTCAGCAAGTCGGCATGCAAATTGAGCGTTTAGATTATCAACAAACCGCGATTAGCTGTGCCATTCGGACCGAACAACCGCATCAACATACCGCAAGACAAATTTTCTTGCCTACAGGACCTTTGGCATTGTTGCCGATGGCAGATGTTGATGATGCACAACAAGGACATTGGCAATCGATTGTGTGGACTATGCCGAGTGATTTAGCGGAACAATATATGGCATTACCTGTAGCGGAATTCCAACAGCAATTGCAAAAAGCCAGTCATTATATGCTGGGTGAAATTAGTGAAATCACCAAGCCAGCAAGCTTTCCATTAATCGCACGCCATGCCGAACATTATGTCAAAGATGGCTTAGTGTTATTGGGTGATGCGGCACATGTGATTCATCCTTTGGCAGGGCAAGGGGTGAATATTGGTTGCTTAGATGTAGCGATCTTGGTTGATGCTTTGCTTAATGATAAGCAGCGTGGTGCATGGGCGAATATTCAGACCTTAAGACGTTATGAGCAAGCACGCCGTCCGCACAATGCCATGATGATGCACAGTATGTCAGCGATTGATTTTGTACATCGTAGCCAGTGGCGACCATTGCAAATATTGCGTAATACAGGACAAAATTTTATTGCCAAGCAACCGAAATTGGTAGATTTTTTTAATCATCAAGCTAGTGGCTTAGACGTATTGTCCAAGACACGTTATGCCTAAAATACATGCTGATTTTAAGATGCTGATGCAGTTGGGCAAAAATCGTTAAATTGCGTTCTTTTGCTCCAAAAATAAGCAGTTTTTTTGTAAAAAACCTTTGCCAAATTTGTTTGAGCTTGGTAAATTGCAACTTTTAAATCTGCAATAAATCGTAGCTAGGGAGCATCTTAGATGTCCGACATGAACAATGATTATGACGATGATGATCGTGAAGACCAAGTCGATGAAGACGAAGCCAAAGCCGCACAAAAAGGTGGCGAAGATGATGCTGAAGGTGGCTTGACTGATGAAGATTTGATGCAAGCGGAAAGCCTCACCGTCACTGCTAAACAACATATCCGTGAGCAGTTAGAAGACGAAGTCGCACGCTTTTTGGCACAAGGTGGCAAAATCACCCAAGTGCCTACTGATGACAGTGCAATCGACTAATCTGAGTTGTTAATCAAAATGCCCAGTATTGTATGACTGGGCATTTTTTATGGAAATAATAAGCTTGAAAATCATCTAAAAAACACCATTAACCAATGATTAAACCGAGCAAAAGTCCGCACAAAATGATGAAATCCGACCCACAAGCCTTTCGATTGGTGACCGAATATAGCCCTGCAGGTGACCAACCGCAAGCGATTGAAAAATTAGTCAAAGGCTACAAAAATGGCAAATCACAACAATTGTTATTGGGTGTAACAGGCTCGGGTAAAACTTATACCATGGCAAATGTGATTGCCCAATTACAACGCCCGACCATTATCATGGCACATAACAAGACCTTAGCCGCCCAATTATATGGTGAGTTTAAAGCCTTTTTTCCGCATAATGCGGTGGAATATTTTGTCAGCTATTATGATTACTATCAGCCCGAAGCTTATGTGCCGTCCTCGGATACTTTTATTGAAAAAGATGCTGCGATTAACGACCATATCGACCAAATGCGACTTTCGGCAACACGTGCGTTATTAGAACGCCGTGATGCAATTATTGTGGCATCGGTGTCGGCGATTTATGGTTTGGGTGATCCAAAAGCCTATATGCAAATGTTGCTACATATTGTACAAGGCGACCGTATTCCGCGTGATGAATTGATTCATCGTTTGGTGGAAATGCAATATCAACGTAATGAAATCGAATTTTCTCGCGGTACCTATCGTTTGCGTGGTGAGATTTTGGATATTTTCCCTGCTGAATCCGAGCAATATGCGGTGCGTGTAGAACTGTTTGATGATGAAGTGGACAGTATTCGTTGGTTTGACCCATTGACAGGTAAAATGATTCGTAAAGTCCCACGTATTACCATTTATCCAAAAAGTCATTATGTCACACCACGAGAAAGTTTAGAAAAAGCAGTAGGCACGATTAAAACTGAATTGGCAGAACGTTTAGCGTTTTTTAAAGCCGAAGACAAACTGGTAGAAGCACAGCGTATCGAGCAACGCACACGCTATGACCTTGAAATGATTCAACAGCTTGGCTATTGTAATGGTATCGAAAACTATTCACGGCATTTATCGGGCCGACCATCAGGTGAAGCACCGCCAACTTTGTTTGATTATATCCCAGCGGATAGCTTATTAATTATTGATGAATCACACGTCACCGTATCGCAAATTGGGGCGATGTACAAAGGCGATCGTTCACGCAAAGAAAATCTGGTCAATTATGGTTTTCGTTTGCCAAGTGCTTTGGATAACCGTCCAATGAAATTTGAAGAGTGGGAGCGAATTATCCCTGATGTGTTGTATGTCAGTGCCACGCCAGCCAATTATGAACTGGAACATGCTGAGCAAGTAGTAGAACAAGTGGTTCGTCCAACAGGTTTGGTCGATCCTGAATTAGAAATTCGCCCAGTCTTAACCCAAGTCGATGATGTATTGTCCGAAATCAATCTTAGACGTGCCAAAGATGAGAGAGTTTTAGTCACTACTTTGACCAAAAAAATGGCAGAAGATTTAACCAGTTATCTCAAAGAGTATCAAATCAAAGTGGCGTATTTGCACTCGGATATTGATACGGTGGAACGGGTGAAAATCATCCATGAGTTGCGTACGGGTGTGCATGATGTGTTAGTGGGCATCAATTTGTTGCGTGAAGGTTTGGATATGCCTGAAGTGTCTTTAGTCGCAATTTTGGATGCGGATAAAGAAGGCTTTTTGCGTTCCGAACGTTCGCTGATTCAGACCATTGGGCGTGCGGCACGTCATATCAATGGTAAGGCGATTTTATATGCCGATCGCATTACCGATTCGATGCAAAAAGCCATTGATGAAACTGAGCGTCGCCGTAAAAAACAGATTGAATTTAATGAGTTACATGGTATTACTCCACGCAGTGCAATACGCCAAGTGGTGAAAGAAATTGACATAGGTGAAGTCTATGATGACGATGCAGAATTTGAGCAACAATCACGTCAAGCACGCCATTTAAGTGAAGATGAACGCCATTTATTAGCCGATCCAAAATTGATTGCAAGACACTTGGCAAAATTGGAAAAAGAAATGTTCAAAGCATCCAAGGATTTGCAGTTTGAGCAAGCCTCTCGTTTGCGTGATGAAATCTTAAGATTAAAAGCCCAAATGATGGCATAATTTAATACCAATTATGTAAAATATCATACCAAAGAAAACCGTACACTTCCTTGCGAACCTTTAGTCGGTTCTCATCAGTGCGAACGTTTTTCTCTTTTATGGTAATTTAATTTTTGTAAATGGTATAACAATACGTTAAACATAAAAAAACACTGCCTAGACAGTGTTTTTTTATAGATTAAGGCTTAAGCACCGAGATAAGCTTCTTGTACTTTTGGATCACTCAATAGTACATGTGCATCACCAGACAAAATCATATTACCTGAATCCATTACATAACCACGATCGGCAGCTTGCAAAGCAAGGTTAGCATTTTGTTCAACCAAGATCACTGTCATGCCATCATTTGATACTTTTTCAATCACTTGGAAAATGACTTCAGTCAAAACTGGCGATAAACCCATAGATGGCTCATCCAAGATCAGTAATTTTGGCTGACTCATCAATGCACGAGCCATGGCAAGCATTTGCTGTTCACCACCTGACATCGTTCCTGCGAGCTGATTGGCACGCTCTTTTAAGCGTGGGAATGTGGTAAATGCATATTCTACACCACGGTCATATTCCGCTTTGTTGTCGTGCAAAAAAGCACCCATTTGCAGATTTTCCATGATCGTCATACGTGCAAAAACACCACGACCTTCAGGCACCATCACCAAACCACGTTTGGTCAGCTCCCATGTTGGCACACCCTTGATTGGCTTGCCATCAAACATGATCTCGCCATTTTTGTAAGGTACGATACCTGTTAATGCTTTAAGTGTAGTGGTTTTACCTGCACCGTTGGCACCGATAAGTGATACCAATTCACCTGGGAATACGTCCATATCAATGCCTTTAACCGCTTTGATACCACCATACGCTACTTCCAAATTGCGAATGCTAAGCAATGGTTGAGTTGCTGTATTCATGCGTGTTGTGCTCCTAGGTAAGCTTCGATCACACGTGGGTCTTTACGTACCACTTCAGGCAAACCTTGTACCAAGATTTTACCATAATCCAAAACAGTCATTTCATCACATAAGCCCATGATCAATTTTACATCATGTTCAATGATCAGAATGGTTACACCATCATCGCTGATTTTACGTAACAATTGCGTCAGCTCAACTTTTTCAGTGGCAT
Source organism: Hubeiibacter jixunmingi (assembly GCF_041928215.1). NCBI lineage: Bacteria > Pseudomonadati > Pseudomonadota > Gammaproteobacteria > Moraxellales > Moraxellaceae > Hubeiibacter > Hubeiibacter jixunmingi. The sequence goes on from NZ_JBHFHK010000046.1 coordinate 7,078, forward strand.
TCATGCCTGCTGCGGGCTCATCCAAAGCGAGTAGGCGAGGATCAGTCGCCAACGCACGTGCGATTTCTAGACGACGTTGATGACCGTAAGATAAATTTTTGGCGATATAGTTATGGTATTTACCAATTCCAACGTATTCCAAAAGCTCCATTGCACGTTCACGAATGGCTTTCTCTTCTTCACGTACCGCTTTGGTACCAAAGATTGAACCCAAAACACTGCCTTTTGTACGAACATGACGACCGACCATGACATTTTCTAATGCAGTCATTTGACCGAACAAACGGATGTTTTGGAAAGTACGTGCAATACCTGCTTTTGCAACCTCATGTACCGCTGTTGGTTGATATGCCTTACCATCCAAAACAAACTCACCTGAGTCAGGCTCGTATAGTCCAGTAATCACGTTAAAAAAAGTGGTTTTACCAGCACCGTTTGGACCAATCAGTCCATAAACAGTATTCTTTTTGACTTCAATACCGACATCAGTCAAAGCTTTTAAGCCACCAAAGCTTTTATTTACACCTTTAACTGAAAGCATCACAGGATTATCAGAATGATTGTTGTGTGTAGTCATTGTGCATACTCCTTATACTGCTGGCTTAGTTTTGACATCATCGTCTGTGTCAGGCGGTAAGTCTGCACTACGATCTGGCGTAGGCCACAAGCCTTTTGGACGGTATAACATCACTAAGACCATACTCAAGCCAAGAATCAATTGACGTAAGATAGAGGTATCTACCACGACTTTGCCCAAAACCATATTTTGTAAAGGCTCTACAGTAAAACGTAGAAATTCAGGCAAGATCGTCAAAATGACCGCACCCAAAATCACACCTGGAATATGTCCCATACCACCTAGTACAACCATAGTCAAAATCGCAATCGATTCCATAAAAGAAAATGATTCTGGTGAAATAAAGCCTTGGAATGCTGCAAACATACTACCTGCTACACCACCAAATGTTGCACCCAAAGAGAATGCTAACAATTTAATATTACGCAAGTTAATACCCATCGCACGTGCAGCAATATCATCTTCACGTAAAGCCATCCAAGCACGGCCAATACGAGAATATTGCAAACGATAGCAAATCACCATACTTGCAATCGCAAGAATCATAAATAAATAGTAATACAAATATTCACGAGTCAAGGTCAGACCTGCAATATGAATGGTTTGGTCAAATTTAAAACCAAAAAGTGATACACCATCGATATTGTTGATACCACGTGGACCATTGGTGATATTCATACCATCTTTACCAAGGTTATTCATCAAAATACGAATAATCTCACCAAAGCCCAAGGTCACAAGGGCAAGATAGTCACCTCGCAATTTGAGAATCGGCGTACCCAGCAAAATACCCGCTATCGCTGCCAATACCGCACCACACAAAATCACCAGTAAAAATGGTGCATGCAAGCCATTGCTAAACATAGCTTGAATTGCAGCAAAGTTATCAGTCAAATGAGAAGAAGTCAGCATCGCAGCAATATAAGCACCTACTGCATAGAAGGCGATATAACCCAAGTCAAGTAAGCCTGCAAAACCGACTACGATGTTTAGACCCAAAGCAAGCATGATGTAGAGCAATGCCATATCAAAGATACGTACCCAAGTCATACCACCCAAAGCTTGGGCAACAAATGGAAGAACCATCATCAATGCCAAACAAATCAAAATACCAATGATTGACTTTTTTGGACTGGCCTTAGTTAAAAATTCCATAATTCAATTCCTTTTATGCACGATCAGCCGTACGTTGTCCTAATAGACCCGATGGACGGAAAATCAGTACAACAACCAAGACCACAAAAGCAAATACATCTTCATATTCAGCACTGATATAACCTGCACCCATAGACTCAACGATGCCAAGTACCAAACCACCGACCAATGCACCTGGGATATTACCAATGCCACCCAGTACAGCAGCAATAAAGGCTTTCATACCAGGCGTAAAGCCCATAAAGAAGTGTACTTTACCACCGTAGTTTGCAGCAAATAAGATACCTGCCACTGCCGCCAAAGCTGCACCAATCATAAAAGTGGATGAAATGACACGGTTTGGATTGACACCCATCAGTGCAGTAACGTGCACGTTTTCTGACGTTGCACGCATGGCACGTCCAAGTTTGGTAAAATTCACCAAATAGAATAAACCACCCATCATCACAAAAGAGATCACTACGATAATGACTTCACGTTGCGTAATTCCGACTTGACCGAATAGGCTGATATAGCCTGTAGGGAATAGTTCTGGGAAAGGGAAGTGTTCACGACCCCAGATGAGCATAACTAATGCTTGTAAAATAAACGATACACCAATAGCGGTAATCAATGGTGCAAGTTTAGGGGCATGGCGAAGTGGGCGATAAGCAACACGTTCTACTGTGAAACTCACTACCATACAGGCAACCATTGCAATAATCGCAGCAACCAATAATGCCACGATAGGAGACATGCCTGCTGCAATCATCGTTGTTGCAACGGTCATCGCAACCATTGCACCAAGCATAAAAATTTCACCATGTGCGAAATTAATAATACCCAAAATACCATATACCATGGTGTAACCCAAGGCAATCATGGCGTACAAGCTACCCTTGATTAGTCCATTAATTAACTGTTGAAAAAATACGTCAAATGCACTCATCCTAGCGCTCCTTTTGTGTTATCTCACTAGACAAAACCCATTGACTAAGCTTAGATAACGAAAAACAATATAGATACAGCCAAACAACCCTCGGGTCATTTGGCTGCTTTGAGTTTTTAAATAAAATACTTAAAAATGATCAATTATTTAACAACTTCAACAACTTTAAGTTTGTCGGCCACTTCATAAATGGATACTGCACCACCCTTAATGTCGCCTTTCTCATCAAATGCGATTGGACCAATTACACCTTGATAATTCACTTTAGGCATTGCGGCAGCGATTGCTTCAACGTCAGTTGAGTTAGCAAGCTTCATTGCTTCTACGATAGTATATACTGCGTCATAAGCGAATGGAGCATAGATCTGTACTTTTTGACCTGCAAATGCTTTTTCATAATTTGTTTTGAATTCAGCACCTTTAGCCATCTGCTCAAGTGGCATACCCGCTTGTGAACATACGACGCCTTTGCCTGCTTCACCTGAAAGCTCAATAAATTTATCAGTACAAGCACCATCAGCAGAAGCCAATTTGGTCGTCATACCTAATTCTTTCATTTGCTTAACTAAAGTTGCAGCAGTATCGTCCATGCCACCCCAGAAGATATAGTCAGCATTACTTGATTTGATCTTGGTTAAGATTGATTTGAAGTCAGTTGTTGTACTGGTTGCAGCCTCACGAACAGCAACAGTAGCACCGCCTTCAGTCATACTCTTGGCAACTTGATCAGCTAAGCCCTTACCATACTGTGTTGCATCATCAAGTACAGCAACATTTTTTGCACCAACTTTTAACATGTATTTTGCCACAGATGGGCCTTGTAATGCATCAGTTGCGACTACACGATAAGCACTCACGCTACCTTTTGGTGTTTTAGTAGACTTTAATGTGTAATCTGGGTTAGTAGAAGATGGACTAACCTGAACAATACCAGCACGTGCATAAATATTGTTGGCTGGAATAGACACACCAGAGTTTAAGTGACCAACGACACCAACCACACCAGCATCAACCAATTTTTGTGCAACAGTTGCACCTTGTTTTGGATCGCCTGCATCATCTTCACCGACCAATACAAGTTTCACTTTTTTACCACCAATGACCAAATCACCTTTGGCATTGATTTCATTGACAGCGAGTTGTGAACCGTTTTCGTTATCTTTTCCTAAGTGGGCAATAGCACCAGTTTTTGGTTCGCCACTACCGATTTTTACGCAGATCTGATCTGCCGCCAAAGTACCACAGTCTGCACTTGTGCCAGCTGATGTTCCACCACTTGCAGCAGTTTCCGTTTTGTTGCCACCACCACATGCAGCCAATCCAATTGCCATGCTGAGCGATAAAATTTTCAAAGTTGCGTTCATTTGTTTCTCCGTAAAAACAACTGCTCATTGGGTTACCGTAAAGGTAAGATATAAGTCGATAAGTAGTGGGCATCAGTGCGATAACATCAACAACGCAATGACCATTTTATAATGCGTTACTGTGTAACAAAAAATTGCGTATTGTTACATATGACCATCAAACTTATAACATTAAAGTCAATTCCATGACTCTCTCTGAATTATTGTGTAGAAAAAAATTAATTGCAATCCATTAAATTGCAGTTGATAATTGAATTTATAGATGGTTATTTAATAAATCGTAGGAAATAAAAATAAGGAATTATTTTGAAATTTCATTCATTTTAATAAAGTAATTGATAATTATTATCATGTGTGGGACTCATTTAAAATAATTTGATATTTTTTGTAGGTGATTTAATTTTATGATTTTTATGAGTATTTTTATTGATTATATGTGTTTTTATAAATATGAAGTCTCTATCCCTAAAAATGATTTTGGAAGTATAAATGTGAATTACATATCATAAAATCACGCATAAAAAATTGTAAAAAAATAAATGATAAAAAATAATTTTTTATATCATAGTTTTTATGAATAATATTATTGCTAATCAAAACTGGCATTGATTAGCAATATTTTTATTAAATAGAAGTGCTTTTTTAAGGCAAAACTTTACTTAATCCAGCAAAACATTCTTGCCCCATATCGTCCGCACAAAAGTCCAAATGATTTTTTTCGACATCTAGTTTTGCAAAAAACATCTGTCTTTCGCCTGTTTGATCTTCTCGCTTACCCGAGCAATCAGCTTCATTGTTATCGTATCGTACTTCGAGCACCATATTTGCAAGTTTGGCTTTACTATCTAAGCTAGGCAATTCGATGGCATAACGCCCGATTGACCATTCATCCGCACTTTTGACCAATAACTGACCGTCTGATAAAAAGTTATAATATTCCACACATTGCTTGCCTGTTTCTGGGGCAATGATTGGCATTGCCCACAGTCCTACGATATTGGGACGCACTTGGGCAGTCATTTGTGCATTACTTTGTTTGATGTCTGCATCGCTGACTGCATATTCTAAATAGTTTGTCGTATTTGTTGCAGTAGGTGTCTTGGTTTGGGCATAGCTAACATTGCTTAGACCTAATGCAAGTAAAGGCAAACAAACAAGGCTTAATTTAAATCGAGACGCATTAGTAAAAGACAATTGAAACATCAGCATTATCCATAGTAAAAATTTAAATTAAAATAACACAAGCAAACTTTTGTGCAAAGTGGCATTTTGCAACCATAAAAAGCCTCATATCATTCTCACAAAGCTGAAGTTGGACAACTTTTAACAAATTCTCAGTATATTGTCAGCAGTCAGCATGGCAAGATAACCAACCAAAAATCGACATGATTCTTTAGTTTGGGTATGTGTATGAGCAAGATCTTAAGTTTACAACAAATCAATAATGCAGCAAAAAATCTGAATGTGCCTGTGGCAACACTTCGTGCGGTCATCGAAGTCGAAGCACGAGGTGCAGGTTTTGATAGCGAAGATAAGCCTGTGATTTTGTTTGAAAGACACGTATTTTATCAGCGTTTGACACAAAAGAATTTATTAACCATTCGTAATAAAGCCAATAAAGAACGCCCTGATTTATGTTTCCCAAATTGGACGACAGGCAGTTATGGTAGTTTTTCGGCACAGCATAAACGCTTGGAAGACGCATCCGCTTATCATCGCGAAACCGCTTTGGAATCATGCTCTTGGGGGCTAGGGCAGGTGATGGGTTATCATTGGAAGACGCTCAGTTATCCGTCTTTACAGAGTTTTATTAATGCGATGTTTAAAGATGAAGCAGGGCAATTGGATGCCATGTGTCGTTTTATCAAAGTCAATCGTTTAGATGGTTATATGCGTAATTTGGATTGGGCGGGTTTTGCACTCGGTTATAACGGTTCGGGTTATAAAGCCAATCGTTATGATGAAAAATTGGCTGCGGCTTATCGTAAATTTAATACCACGACCACCACCAGTACCACATCCACCACAACAACGTCAAAAGCAACCACTGCAACGACGACAAAAACCACAACCACAACGAAAAAATAAAGTTTCTTACGTGTTCTTGCCTATCAATATATTCATATTGTGGTAGGCAAGGATGTCCACCTAAACAAACATTAATTATCAATCATTGATGTAAATATTTTCGCATCAAATTTACACAAATTACCCATCATGCCCTGTAAATTGATTAAGCAATTGCTTCAGATTTTTTACCAATGCTCGACTTTCTTGTTCATCAAACAATTGCTGTTCGGGCTTGGTGACATAGAAAATATCTTCAGCACGTTCACCTAGCGTGGCAATTTTGGCGGAATGAATTTCCAAACCTTGTTGCATAAAAAATTCCCCAATTTTTGCCAATAACCCTGGGCAATCAAGGGTAATGATTTCCACCATATATTGATGCAATGCCGAATTAAAACGTAAATTCACCTGACTATCCATACAAAAATGCTTGAGTTGGCGTGGCATACGACGCTGACACGCTTGCGGATAATGCTGCTCGGATAATGCTTTTCTCAACGTATCAATGACTTGCTGCTGTCGTTCAGGGTCGCTCGCCAAACTATTCAGACGGTCTTGAACAATATAGGTATCTAATGAAAATTGCGTATTGGCAGTGATAATACGGGCATCCTGTACATCCAAATTCAAACGATCTAGCCAAGCCACCGTGGTGGCAAACAGATTTTTTTGGTCTGGACTGTAAATAAACAGTTGTAAAGTTTTACGCTGCTCACGAATCAACACCAATGGCTCGGATTTATTTTCATGTTGCAAAATCGCTCGGGTATGCCAAATGATTTCATCGACATTTTCTTTGAGTAAATAATCATCACCCAAATCTTGCCATAATTTTTCAATATCGTGATGGCTAAATTCATCCGCCAACACATCCATGGCAGCAAATTTGGTATCTTCAATCAAACTTTGATGATCCACAGGACGATCCACACCCGAGCGAATCACTTCTCGAGCACTGCTATACAGTTGGCGTAACAGAGAGGCTTTCCAGTTATTCCACAGCTTTGGATTGGTCGAGTTAATATCGGCAACCGTTAGACAATACAAATGATCTAAATGTTCCATATCGCCCATAAGCTCGGCAAATTGTTGCACCACATCGGGGTCGGAAATGTCTTTTTTCTGTGCAGTCAAAGACATATGCAAATGATATTGCACCAACCACGAGACAAATTTACATTCACGCTCGGGCAAGCCATGCTCACGGCAAAATGCTAAAACATCAATCGCACCTAAGTCGCAATGATCGCCATCACGCCCCTTGGCAATGTCATGAAATAGAGCAGTGATACAGAGTAAATCTTTACGTTTGATACGCTGATAAACATTGCTGACCACGGGGAATTGTTGCCCAAAATCGGCATCGCCAAAGCGTTTCAGATGTTTGAGTAATTTTAAAGTATGGGCATCGACGGTATAAATATGAAATAAATCGTATTGCATCAGCCCAGTAATTTTGGCAAAAGCAGGAATATATTTGCTGAGTACGCCATAACGATGCATCAAAGATAAAATCTTATACAAGCGTTCTGGGTGTTGCATAATTTGAATAAATAAGGCTTTATGCTCGCTATTGTTGCGGAAATTATCATCAATGCTATTGGCGGCAATAATTAATAATCGCAAGGTTCTGGCACGAATGCCTTCGATTTCTGGGTGATTTGCCATCAAAACAAATAATTCTAAAATCGCACTTGGATTTTCCGCAAAGACTTTATGATGTTGTACCGCAAGCTTATTATCTACCAATTTAAAATTTTGATTAATTTCAATAATTTCACGTTGATAATCTTGCACGCGTGGGGTAATCACCGCTTCAAAAAAGTAGCTCAATAATAATTCATTCAAGGTCGCCACAGTCTGTGCAGTGCGGTAATATTTCCGCATAAACTGTTCAATTTGCTGATTGGGTGCATCACCATCTTGTTGGATATAACCCATTCTGCTGGCGATTTCTCGTTGATAATCAAATAATAAGCGATTATCATCACGTTGTTTTAGGCGATGTAAATGATGGCGTACAGTCCATAAAAAATCTTCGGCTTGTTCCAAACGATTGAGTTCATTATTGGTAATAAAGCCCAAGTGCACCAAATCATAAATTCGCTGTACCCGAAAATGCAACTTGGCAATCCAACCAATCTGATGCAAATCACGCAATCCACCAGGGGAATTTTTAATATCAGGCTCTAAATAACTTTCGGTATTGTGATATTGGGCATGGCGTTGCTGTTGTTCTTGCATTTTGGCTTCAAAAAAGCTCAAATCTTTCCAAGTAGAAAAGACGATTTTTTTCGGCCAAGTTTTTAAAGTTTCCAAACCACAAATAAAACGCGCTTCAATCAAACTGGTGGCAATGGTAATATCGGCTTCGGCTTGTTGAAAGCATTCTGCCAAATTACGCACGCTGACCGCAGGTTTGAAATGCCCCACATCCCAAAGATGGGAAATAAATTGGCTGATTTTTTGTTCGGTTTCATTATCGATTTCATTTTCATATAAAATCAATAAATCTACATCAGAATAGGGCAACATTTCCTTACGACCATAACCACCGACCGCAAATAGACTGACATTTTGATGTGCTAAGCCCACATGTTGCCATAAAAAAATCAGTGCTTGATCAATTTGTTGCGAGCGAAAAAGTAGGCTTTCACGAATGGTGATGTTTTTTTCAGCCAAATTATCGTCAAGTTGTTTTTCAAGATCATTACGCCAAGTATTCAGCACAGATAAATTTTGGCTTAAATCAGCATAATTTTGCAAAGAGATTGAATGAATTGACATCAGCTTTACCATTAATAATTAAATAAATCAGTGAGATGGTTATAACGTCATTCTCAACACCCTCCCCCAACCACTATTGCGAACCCTTGCAAAGCATTAATCGCTTTTCAGGTTCTCAGGGAGGGGAGTTCCCTCTCCCTTAGGGGGAGGGCTAGGGAGGGGGTCATAAAATCAGCACCTTACGTTTTTAAGTTGAGAATGGCGTTGACTATAATAATCAACAATAGCCATCTATCGTATCAGCGACTTACCACGACGGCTTTTGCTACTTTTTGTGCATTTTCTCGGGCTTCATGCACGCTATTGGCACGAGCAGTAGCAACGCCCATACGACGTTTGACAAAACCTTCTGGCTTGCCAAACAAACGCAAATCGCTGTGCGGTACTGCCAAGGCTTGTGCCAAATGGCTATAAGTCAAATTATCACCATCAATACCTGCGTAAATCACCGCACTGGCTGCGATACTATGACGGCTGGTATCCACTGGCAAACCTAAAATCGCACGAGCATGCAATTCAAATTCACTTTGCAATTGGCTTGCCAAAGTCACCAAACCTGTATCATGTGGACGTGGCGATACTTCGCTAAACCACACATCATCGCCTTTGACAAATAATTCAACCCCAAACACACCACATCCGCCCAATGCAGTGGTGACTTTGTCGGCAATAGCTTGTGCATTTTTTAATGCAGCATCGCTCATAAGCTGTGGTTGCCAACTTTCAACATAATCGCCCGATACTTGACGGTGACCAATCGCATCACAGAAATACGTTTCGATTTCGCCCGTTTGTGGATTAATGGCACGAACAGTCAATAATGTAATTTCAAAATCAAAATCAATTTGTGATTCGATAATCACTTTACCTTGATTGACACGCCCACCATTCATAGCATATTGCCAAGCGGTATCGATTTGGCTGGCATCGGTTAAGCGTGATTGTCCTTTACCAGAAGAAGACATCACAGGTTTCACAAAGTTTGGAAAACCAATTTCTAGGCAGGCTTGGCGGAAATCTTCAATATTATCAGCAAAGTAATATTTTGAAGTCGGTAATTTCAATTCTTCAGCAGCAAGACGGCGGATACCTTCACGGTTCATGGTCAGATTGACTGCACGAGCAGAAGGTACAACAGTCGCCAAGCCAAGCTCTTCAATTTCTAATAATACTTCGGTGGCGATGGCTTCAATTTCAGGCACGATGAGATGTGGTTTGACATCAGCAATCAATTCTCTTAATGCGTTGGCATCATTCATACTCAAAGTATATGCACGATGGGCAACTTGCATAGCAGGTGCATCTGGATAGCGGTCAGCAGCGATTACCTCTACACCTAAACGTTGTAATGAAATCACCACTTCTTTGCCCAGCTCACCAGAACCCAATAATAAAACTCGAAAGGCGTGTTGCTGATACGGTGTCCCGATAGTCACTGACATATTATAGTCCTTATATTTGCTGATAAAACAAAATCATAACAAAGTGCAGGCATCGCATCAATATTGATTTCAGATGATAAAACCATTTCACAAAATCTGATAATTTGATTTTTTGGATTAGGTTGTTGATTTAACGTAGATATTTATCTCTAAGGATTGTATTTTTATATGAGTAGTGTCGGTGTGAATTTTGACTGATGAGTGTTTGATATCGTTTTCTTGGAATATAGATGTTCAAAATTCGTTGAGTATGACTTACTCAACGAATTGATCATTTGAAACAAGCATAATATAAAAATTATTTCATTTTATAAGTCACCATTTTATTAAAATCTGATTTGATTTTTTTATTTAGTGCCTGCATCTCGGGATAAAACTCAGCAGATAAATATGCTGTATCAGCTAGATTTTCATAGCTTCTTTTCACAACAATTTTATTACCCGTTGCTTGATATTGTGCTTGGTAATGTCCGACATGATTACTAAAATCAACATTTTTAGGCATTTGTACAATGGTCATATTTTCAGGTAACTCATATTGCCATTCAGTATCGAGATTGGCTTTAAGCGGTAGAAAAGCATAATTATTCAATTTCGAGCGATCAAAGTCGGATAATATGTAAGCATCAATACCATACATGTTTGCACCGTTAGGCAATTTTAATGTCCCTTCATTATCAGGTTCAAAAACATCCGTCAGTGTATAATTCATGGTCGTGGTTAATGGTTTGGATAAATCTTGTAAATCACTGTGCTGATATTCGCCACTACCGCTTTGAAATTTTGAAGTTAACACACTTTCTACGACTTTGAATTTATAGTTTTGTCCAATATCTGCCAATCTAAAACGCATTGCCAAATCTGGAAAACCTTGATAAGTGGATGATTCATTACCTGTGGCTGTTCCATCTGCGTTGATTTTTATATGAATTTGACTTTGGGTAGTTTGTTGTCGTTGTTGCATAGGTAAAGTTACCACACGGCTCTCACCATCTTTTGATAACAAACCAATTTTGCCTAGCTCATATTCACTCAAGCTACCAAATCTAGCCTTACCTAAAGTCGAGTCAACATATTGATCAAATTCAGGAATGTAGGTCATCACATGATCAAAAACTGCTGTAGAACTGGCGACCTTTGGAAAATCATAAGTATAGCAAAAGAAAAATAAAATTGGTACAATATAACTATGGCATACTCACAAGACTACCGACAAATGATACTAGCGA
>NZ_JBHFHK010000047.1:0-18616 GCF_041928215.1 Hubeiibacter jixunmingi
TTGGGCATCAGTAAGTGTTAGTCTATTCATATAATCAGAATAACTGATTTTCTTTGTATGTCAACACACCCTAATAAGAAAAAAATTTATTCTGCGTTATTTTTTTCAAATTGCTGATGTTCAACCAAATATAGAGCACCCAAACGTTGCTGTTGCTCAGTTGCCAAAATTTTCTTGGCATCTTTAAAAAATTTCTGCTCTTCCTCTTCCAAATGATGGCGAACTTCATGGATTAATTCCTTGCAAGTTTCCACCCAAGTTGCATCGCTAATGCGTCCATCGTTCATTTTTTCTATCATTTCATCCATTTCATGATGCTCAGCAATGGCATGACGTGATAGGTCTAAGCCTTCATCATATTGCATCACTGGCAAATATAAATGACGCTCTTCTGCAGCGGCATGAGCTTGCAATTCTAATTCAAAATCAAGATAAATTGATTTTGCTTTTTTTAAGTCATCAGCTTTAAGATGATCTTCAATTTTTTTGCAATAATCACGTTGAATATCGTGATGTTGAATTAAGGCTTGGAAAATATCTAATTCGGTAGCATGTGGCAATTTGGCTAGGCATGACTTTTTCTCTCACTCAAAAAAATTTTAAAAAATATAAACTTATAAATCCATTATAATTTAATGCTAATATTTTATCCGTATAGCATGGGTATTTATTTATTGTCATTTAATTTATAAAAATTAAGCCGATACAATTGATATCGGCTTAATTTGCAGCACAAGCAATCGATGAATTAGTCAATTGCAGGTGTATATGTACCATTTTTGATGTCATCTTTGATGCGAGCAGCTTCATCAAGCACTTGGCTTAACAAGTTTTTCACATTGTCCAACGTCGCAACAGGGCTAAGCGTAGTCATTTTTAACGACTGCACGTCTTGCTTGGCATCAATCACACGCGTCACACCGATATTGGCTTCACCACGAGCAAACAATTCATCTGCCACGTTTTGATTTAAGCTATCGATAAATTCAGCTGGATAATCTTTTGGCACGACACGGAATAATACCGATGCAAATTGTGGTTCAACCAACAATTCCAAACCGTTAGTAGCTTTGATATAGTCCGCCACGTCACGGGTTAAACGCACGCCATGATCAATCATTGAGCCGTATAATTCTTCGCCCAAAGCTTCTACCGTCATCCATAATTTCAACGCATCAAAACGACGTGTGGTTTGTAAAGATTTTGATACCAAGTTTGGTACGCCATGCTCTTCGTCATAAGCTGAGTTAAGATATTCCGCTTCATAATGCATAAAACGATAATTTTTCTCATCTTTTAATAAGAATGCACCGCATGAAATACTTTGGAAAAAATGCTTATGGAAATCCAAAGTCACCGAGTCAGACAATTCAATGCCCGATAACCAATCACGATAATCATTGGATAATAATAACGCACCGCCCCAAGCCGCATCAATATGCATCCACGCACCAAATTTAGTGGTCAATTCACGGATACGATGTAATGGATCAATCGCGCCAGCATCGGTTGTCCCTGCAGTTGCCACCACACAGGCTACGATTTTGCCTTCATCCTGCAAATGTTGCATGGTTTTTTCTAAGGCATCGATGTCGATTTGTGCTTGGTCATTGACAGGCACAGTCACAACAGATTGAAAGCCCATACCCATCATTGCCATATTCTTTTGTACAGAGAAGTGGGCATTTTCAGAACAAATCACTTTAACTTTTTGCAGTGCATCAGCAGGCAAACCATCACGTTGTACAGACCATTCTTGACCGTCAGCATTTTTCCAGTTTTTGGCGATACACCAATCACGAGCCAATAATACCCCCATCAAGTTTGATTGCGTACCACCAGAGGTAAATACACCGGCTTGACCAAAGCCGTAACCGACTTTTTGGCGTAACCAATCAATCAATTGCACTTCCATCAATGAACCAGCAGGGCTTTGATCCCAAGAGTCCATAGATTGGTTGGTGGCATTAATCAACACTTCCGCCACTTGGCTTGCGACCATCGTTGGGCAGTGCAAATGTGCCAATGAATGCGGATGATGTACTTTTAAGCTTTTATTTAAGAATAAATCCACCATACGTTGTAGTGATTTTTCTAAGCCTAAACCATCTTTTGACGGTTGGAATGCAATCGCATCACGCAATTGTTTGATGCTACCGCCAGTATACATTTTGTCATTATCTAACCATGCAGCCACGGCTTTAACCGCATTTTGCATATTGGCTTGATAATCTTGAATCGATTTTTGATCTTTACAAAGTAAAGCTTGTTTGTGTTGGGCAAAATCTACCATGGTTATATCCTAAAATTCAGTGTACTGTCATGGATTATAGCATAAGCTATAATGCTGACGAATGTTGAGTCATGTTAAGAAAATTGAACAAAAAGCGTGATTACTGTAAAAAAAGGCGTATCAATACGCCCTTTTTAATATCAATTTAAAAGATTTTAAATCAATATCGTATTTTAAAGATTAACCACGTACAGCTTGTAATGCTTCAGCAAGAGATTGTTTAAAGCGTTTGATCATTTCTTCACATTCTTCTTGAGAAACGTTCACCGCACACAATACACGTACCACATTACCACCACGACCGCCACGCTCAAGCATTAACTTGTTGTTAAAGCACGCTTTTTGGATTGCTGCAGCCAAAGCACCATCATGCGGATGAGCACCTGTTGCATCAGCAGCTTGGCGTTCATCAACGATTTCGATACCCATCATCAAACCACGACCACGTACATTACCAATACATGGATATTCTTTGGCAAGTTCAGTCAAAGCAGACTTGAGATATGCACCACGCTCTACCGCATTTTGAGCCAAGTTTTGCTCTTTTAATACTTTTAATGTCGCATAACCTGTTGCCATCGCCATTTGGTTACCGCGGAAAGTACCAGTGTGACCAGCAGGTTGCCATGCATCAAATTCTTTTTTGATTGCCAACACTGCCAAAGGTAAGCTACCACCAACGGCTTTAGACATGACTACGATATCTGGCTCAATACCTGCGTGTTCATACGCAAACATTTTACCTGAACGGCAGAAACCGGCTTGCACTTCATCAACGATCAATACGATGTCATGCTTTGCAGTCACTTCACGGATTTTTTGCAACCATTTGATTGGTGCAGGCACAACACCGCCCTCACCTTGAATCGCTTCTAAAATCACCGCTGCTGGCTTCACTACACCGCTTTCAACGTCATTGATAAAGGTTTCGAATTGGTAAGTTAAAGCGTCAACACCTGCTTCACCGCCCAAGCCTAATGGGCAACGATATTCATGTGGATATGGCAAAAATTGTACGCCAGCCATCAAGTTTTGCACTGCATTTTTAGCACTTAAGTTACCTGTCAATGCCAATGCACCGTGCGTCATACCATGATAACCACCAGAGAATGCAATCACATTACCACGACCTGTATAGGTCTTGGCTAATTTGATAGCAGCTTCGTTGGCATCAGTACCTGCTGGGCTAGTGAACTGTAAAACATATTTATCTTTTGGAAAAAACGACAACAATTCTTCGCTAAAGGCATCTTTTAGCGGGGTAGTCAAATCAAGCGTATGCAATGGTAAGCCACTTGCCAACACGTCTTGAATCGCTTGAATAACTGCTGGGTGATTATGACCCAACGCTAAAGTTCCTGCTCCTGCTAAAAAGTCAAGGTATTGATTACCTTCGACATCCGTTACCCAACAGCCTTGTGCTTTTGCGATAGCTAATGGGAGTTTACGCGGATAACTACGAACATTTGATTCCATCGCATTTTGGCGATCTAAATAATATTCGTTAGTGGCATTTGGAACTGGGTTTACAGGAGTAACGCTCATATCGGATTACCATCTCTGATAAGGGTAGAAAGAAATAAATCTTTTCCCAAAATCAATGTATTAACACATTATTTCAGAAAAAGACCTATGCGAGAATTGGGCTTACTTGATGTGATTTTGTCATGAAATCGAGTTGGCTTAAGTAAGCCCTTAAATGATACCTTTTTTTTACAAAAAAGCCATAGTTTTATGCAACAAAAGACCAATTTATACCAAGTTTTTTTTGATAGATGAGTATTATTTTTGAGTTAATTTTATTGTATAAATTTAACTTTTCAAAATTTGTTCAATCCGCTTTATTCTATTGGAAAACTGCCGAGCCAATAACCAATATAGTGCTGTCAATGCCAACACTATCGCCATCATTAAGCCCATCACAATTTGCACCATGGACAAAATTTTATCCGCTCGTTGGGCTTTGACATCAATACTTTGAGCCAAAGGCGTCACCGCTGAACCATAAACTTGCTTTTGCATTTGCCAAATTTTTTCCGCCTGAAAACCATATTGATAAAAATCACCGCCTTGCTGTTCTGCCTGTTGTAATTGTTGCAAATATGCTGTGGCTACGGCTTTATCTAGCGGTTGATGCAATACCGCCACTTGAGCCAACACATAGGCTTGCGGTAATTTTTCGATTTGATTTTGCTGGATTTTTTGGTAAATCTGACTTTCTTGGATATTATTTTGATAAGCATAATATTGCTGTGCTTTTCGTTCGGCTTGATAGTCTTTTGAAAAATATTGCACACTGGTCATTGCTGACCATATCAACATCATTGACAGCAAAAATGCCAAAATATGCTTAAAAAAGCCAACAATCTTTTTTTGAAAAAATCGCAACTTTTTTAAAATCTTAATTAAAATCACCGCCCCAATGATTGAACCAAAAAGTTTAAAACTAAACCATAGCAACCATGAAAAAAAATTATTCACATAATTCGGCTGTTGCAAGTCCAATAATTCAGGCGTAGTCACTGGAATATGCAAGGCTTGCACGGTCGGCAAATCAAAATACGCATAAATCATATTCGGTACAGCAAAATAAAAGACCACAAGACACAGTAACGCCACACCTGCCAGCCACTGCCCCCAAACCAAGCGTTGCTGACGTGTTTTCAGTTGCATAAGTCCTTCATGCACAGCGATTTTTTGCTTATGCTGATTGACGATTGCCGTGCGTTGGATACTGCCCAAGTCCGTATCTAGGTCGATATCATCTTGGGCGGTTTTGTGCTGTTGCATATTTTGAGTTACCGATGATTTATGTTTTATACCCATTTCATTCAATAAAATTCACTAAATAACCCTCCCCTAGCCCTCCCTAAGTGAGAGGAATTTCCTCCCCCTTAGGGGGAGGATTAAGGTGGGGGATAAATAATTTACTTTAGTTTAGAATTAGTCATAAATTTAACCTTTAATTTTGCTGGCTTGTGGTTTTTGTTCCACCACCAAACGGTTTAATTGTTGTTGCAAACCATGCAATTGTTGCTCGGCTTGCTGACGTTGTTGCATGCCCTGTTGCTGAATTTGCATCACATCATTGACCGTACTAAATAGACGATTTTGCACATGTTCCAAAGTCTGAATATCAATCACCGCACGCTGATTGGCTTTAGCCGTATTGACCGAATTTTGGTATAACAAATCGGCATTACGTTTTAAAATTTCATTGGTCGCATCATCGATTTGCTGTGCCAATTGCACGCTTTTTTGCTGCTCATTCAAAGACAACGCCAAGCTAATTTGATTTTTCCACGCAGGAAAAGTGATATTTTTGATGGCATAAAACTTATCAATCAACATCAGATTATTAGACTGAATCATGCGAATCATCGGCAAAGTTTGCAAGGCGGATTGTTGCAAAACTTGCAAATCATGCACACGTTTTTCTAGGTGATTGGTACGTTGATTACTTTCATAAATCTGCTGTACCAATTGCTGATTATTCGGCTCGCCACTTTGTTGTAGGGTAAGCTTTTGCATATTTTGGCTAATTTGTTGTTGTTTCAGCTGACCTGCCACCACATACAAGCCCAAACGGTGATGCTCTGCTTGCACATCGTTATACATGCTTTCTAACAAATCCACCCGACTTTTTAGCCCTTGCTGTGACAAATCCACTTCATTCAACAAAGCTTCAAGCTGTTGTTGTACGGTGTGGAATTGCTGTTGCATATTGTGTTTGGTCTGTTTGATTTTGGCAAATAAACCACCGAACAAGCCCGATTTTTGCTCGGATACTTGGATGATATTTTCAGCATTAATCTGTTTGGCAAGATTGAGAATATCGTTGAGTTTTTTGCCTGTCTCGTCCAAATCCTTGGCTTTGACCAAATCCAACAAACTATCGGTATGCTGTGCGGTGCCTTGGCGAATATCTTTGCCATATTCCGCCACACTTAAGGCATTATCATCATCTAATAAAGCATAAATTTCAAGCACTTGTGCATAATCATCTTGCTCAATACCATGACCTGCCAAGTCCATTTCTTGAAATTGGTGGCTTAAATCAGTCTGATCGGCTTGCTTATTCGCTGTAGGCATTTTGCTGATATTCGGCATGTCTTTTGGGTCAAAATCGTTCATTCACTATACTCCAAAATGATAAAATTTAACGCTGAAAATCAGCTTTGTTTGTGGTTGGCTCAGGTGCTGAGCTGTTGCTTGTTGCCTGAAATGAACGCATTGCGGTACTCAATTGTTGCAATAACTGCTCCCGTATTTGATGAATTTTTTGCAATTGCTGTCCATTTTGAGCTGAATGCTGGGCATTGAGATAATGTTGCCAACTTGGCAATAATACCTGTAATAATTCATCAACACGCTGCAATAATGATGTCGCCACATCTTGGTTGAGCAACATTTGTAACATCGCCATATCAGTACTCACTTGAGCTTGGCTCAACTGTTGTACACGTTGTTGCAAACGTGGAATCAATTGTTGCACGCTGGATGATGTACTTTGCAAGGCAAATTGTTCACTTTCTTGGATAAATTGCTGTAAAGCGACAATATGATATGCCATATCTAAACGTAACTGATGTAGCTTACTCACACTTTGCTCAGACTGCTGTTGCTGTTGTTGCAAGCGTGTGCTGTCGGCTTTGATGCGATCTACCAAGCGTTTGAGTTGTTGTTGTGTAGCAAGACTTTTGGCTTGATATTCAATATCTTGCCCTAGCCAACGTTGCAAACGGTTAATTTTTTTCGGCTTTTTGGGTTCACTATGTTGCAATAACTGCATGATTTTCGATAAGTTTTCCGCAAAACTAGGGATAAGTGCCAAATGAATCTTATCCAATTGCTGATGCTGTGCTTGTAAAATGCTATCGGCATAATGGATTTCAAAAATACGTTGTTGGCGTGCAATATCAAATAACGGCACAAGCTGTTCACGTTTAATTTTTAATAGACGTGAACCATCATCCACGATCTCAATCAATGGGGTCAATTGTTGGGTACGAATATTTGGCGTGTGTGACATCGATTGATGATACTCAACAAAATTGATATAAAGGAATTTTTCTCAAAACTTAAGACAATAATTAGGTCTGTGTGTATATTTTACAAATTTTATTCTGTTATTTTTTGAAAAGAACGTCATCATATTTTATCCAAAAATAAAACCTTAGCCAATTACCAGCTAAGGTTCTATTTTTAATAGTTTTTTAAATTAGATTTTAAATCAACGATTTGGTAAAATATCTTTTAATTTTTCGTGCATTTCCAACAAAATCGCTTCTGTCGCTTCCCAATCCAAGCAACCATCCGTTACCGATTGACCATAGACCAATTCATTTAAGTCTTTTGGAATGTTTTGGCGACCGCCTTTGAGATGACTTTCTACCATCAAGCCAACGATAGTTTTATTGCCATCCAAGATTTGCTCGGTCACATTACGCAAAACCAAAGATTGCAAATATGGGTCTTTGTTAGAATTGGCATGGCTGGCATCAATCATGATTTTGCTGCTGACTTTGGCTTTATTTAACGCATCTTCAGCTTGTGCTACAGATGTTGCATCATAATTTGGTTTGCCATCACCGCCACGCAATACCACATGTGCATAAGGATTGCCCTTGGTACGAATCACCGACACTTGACCATCACCGCTCAAACCCAAAAAGCTATGTCCCGATTTCACCGCTTGCATGGCATTGGTCGCCACGGTAAAACCACCATCCGTACCATTTTTAAAACCCACTGGCGAAGACAGACCTGAAGACATTTCACGGTGTGTTTGGCTTTCGGTAGTTCTCGCCCCGATCGCAGACCATGCGATTAAGTCTTGCAAATATTGTGGTGAGTTTGGATCGAGTGCTTCAGTTGCACAAGGTAAACCTTTTTCATTCAAGTCTAATAATAATTGACGACCAACACGCAGACCTTTTTCAACATCGAAAGAGTCATCCATATTTGGATCATTGATTAGACCTTTCCAGCCGACTGTAGTACGTGGTTTTTCAAAATAAACACGCATGATTACATAGATCGTATCTTTGATTTTTTCGCTCAGTACTTTTAATCGATCTGCATATTCATGTGCCGCTTTAACATCATGAATCGAACAAGGGCCAATCACGATAAATAAACGCTTATCTTTGCCATCCAAAATATCACGCACGACTTGACGACCCTCAAGTACTGTGGCGTGTGCTTTGTCACTTAATGGTAATTCGTCTTTGAGTTGGTTTGGGGTGATTAATGGCTGGATACTGGCTACATTTAAGTCATCAATGTCTAAGTGGCTATGTTGTTCGCTCATCACTCGCTCCTGAATAATAAAATTTTTCGATGAAATTCAGATTAAATATAGCATATTTTTTTATGAATAAAAGCCTATGCAACAATTAACTCACTAAATCTTTGCTTATTTGCATAATAATAGCCATTTTGTTAACGACTACTACTCGCTACAACCAGTGCTGTTGCTGGCTTAGGTTGTGCTGGCACTTTAGCTTTGACTGGATTCAACATAAAATTAATCCCCAATAGGCATAGCGTGACACCCAAAATCTTACGAATTAAACGATCTGGCATACTCGAACTCAACAATGTCCCGACAATAATCGCAGGAATTGAGCCGACCAATAACCACATCAATAATGAAAAATCCACATTGCCAGCCGTCATATGCCCTAAGCCTGCCACAAAAGTTAGCAATACCGCATGCACCACATCCGAGCCAATAATGCGAATCATCGGCAAATACGGAAACATCAAGACCAATGCCATAATGCCAAATGCCCCTGCCCCAACTGATGACAGCGTGACCAATACCCCAAGCACGACACCCATAATCATCATGGACATTTTTTTGTGTTTAATCAGTTCAATTTGCTGTTCTGGGCTAGGTTGTTCGGGTAGGTCTTTTCGAAAACGATTAACAAATTTTTCAATCTGTTGGCGAAATACGATAGATACTCCTGTCAACAGCAACATAAAGCCCAAAACGATAGTCAGTAGCTTTTTAAAATCAGGCGATTGGCTTAAAAAATTATGTAATACCCAATTGGTTGCAAATGACGCAGGAATACTGCCCAAAGCTAAAAAAATGACGATAGGCCAAACAATATTTAATTTTTTGGCATGTACCATCGAACCACAAAATTTAGAAATCGACGCATATAATAAATCTGTACCGATAGCGATATGTGGTTCAATTTTCAGTAAACTAATTAAAATCGGTGTCATCAACGAGCCACCGCCCACGCCTGTCACGCCAACACAAAAGCCTACCACAATGCCAGCCAAAATATATTGCACAATATCCATCGTCCGTCCCCAATAAGATTAAAACTGGGGCTATATTAAGCAATTCTTAATCTTTTTTTGTGAATTAAAAAATATTTGTATAGCTTTTAAAGTGATAAAGGCTTGGCTTAAAATGCCATACTTTTTATTTCAATAGATTTTTTAAACCAGTAATAAAATTGCGTTCAATCCTAAAAAAGAGTAACCTATTTGAGCAAAATTTTTATTGTTTTTGATTATGCTTGACCATTCCCATACAGCCAAACGCCCTTTAAAAATCGCCATTGTAGTCGGGGAAGTCTCTGGCGACAGCTTAGGCGTGGCACTGATGCACAGCTTTCAAGCTCAAGGTATAGATGCGGAATTTTATGGTATTGGCGGTTCGCAAATGTTGCAAGCCGGCTTTCGCAGTCTGTATCCAATGGAAAGCTTGAGCGTAATGGGTTTGGTCGAAGTGCTGAAACATCTCAAGCAATTGTTTGCGGTGCGTGATGGCTTGATTGCCCATTTTAAGGATAATCCACCTGATATTTTTATCGGTATCGATGCGCCTGATTTTAATTTGCGTGTGGCAAAACAGATTAAATCACTCAATCAACAGCACAATTTAAATATCAAAACCGTGCAATATGTCAGTCCATCTGTGTGGGCTTGGCGACAAAAACGGGTATTTAATATCAAAGCTGTGTGTGATTTGGTGTTGTGTTTATTCCCTTTTGAAGTGGATTTTTATCAGCAATATCAAGTCCCTGCGGTCTTTGTTGGGCATCCTTTAGCAAAATCCATGCCGTTACAAGTCGAGTCAAACCCTGCCAAACAACAACTTAATTTAGCCATTGAAAAAGACTATATCGCCCTATTACCGGGAAGTCGGCAAGGTGAAGTAGCAAGATTATTGCCGACACTATTAGACAGTGTCACGGCATTTTTACAGCACAATCCTGATTCACCTTATACTTTTATTATTCCTGCAATTAACGCACGCCGTTTAGCTCAAATCGAAGAAATTGTAAATCATCATTTTGAGGACAAGGCTCAATTCAAATCCGCCATTCAAATTTTATCGCCACAACAACAAGATGCAAAAATCGGACGTTTAGCAATGCAAGCCAGTCGTGCTGTGGTGTTGGCATCGGGTACAGCGACATTAGAATGTATGTTGTTACATAAGCCGATGATTGTAATTTATAAATTGCATTGGTTGAGTTATTGGCTGATTAAACACATGGTGAAAATCCCTTATGTGTCTTTGCCAAATATTATTGCTAAAGAACAGGTTGTGCCTGAGCTGATTCAAGCCCAAGCCAATCCGCAAAATATCGCTCAGCATTTACAGCAAATGTTAGGCGAGCAAGGGCAAAAACAGCAAGAACAATTGGTGGCATTACATCAACAATTGCTACAAGGCGATCATATGCAAGACCCTGCTCTAGCGGTTTTACAGCATTTTAAGCTATAATCCCAATATAAATTTCAACTTGCCCATCTGCCAAATATTTTTCATAATCCATTTGATATACTCTGTGCAATTCGCCTTTTTCTTCTAAAGCCCAAATGTCTTGCCACGTTTTCGCTACATCATCTTTATGGCAATGAAATATTTTATATTTTGCGTCACTTAAAACAATATTTCTACCTCCATTTTCCTTATCACTGGCAGTGCTACAAGTATAATCACCTTGATAATTGGATTGATACTCATGATATACGCCATATAAGGTCGATTGACCATCATATTTTGCAAGCGTGTCTTGCCATAATTGACCAAACTTTTCTAATACCTGTGCATCATTAAAATTATTGGTACGGATAGTGTTGATTTCATATAATTTCATATAATTTCATGGTTTTAATTCCACATCATCTTTTGAATAAGTAAGATTTATTTACATCATGGTGCAATTCGAATCGATTTAATTGCCAATTTGAATATGCACCGCATCGGCATTCTGATACATATCTTGCCAAAAATGATGGCTAACCAAAATTAAAATACCATGCTTTTGATGGGCGATCAAATTTTGCCATAGTCGCTGACGGGTATCAGTATCCAAGCCTGCAAAAGGTTCATCTAATAATAAAATCGGTTTATTTTTCAACAACAAACGTGCCAATGCAATACGTCGTGCTTGCCCACCCGATACCGCCAAACCATACTCACCCAAAGGCGTATCCAATTGCAAAGGCTGTGCTTTT
The DNA here is from genome assembly GCF_041928215.1 of Hubeiibacter jixunmingi. NCBI lineage: Bacteria > Pseudomonadati > Pseudomonadota > Gammaproteobacteria > Moraxellales > Moraxellaceae > Hubeiibacter > Hubeiibacter jixunmingi. Next base: position 11,792 of record NZ_JBHFHK010000047.1, read on the forward strand.
GCCCAATCTTCCAAATCCACCGATGCTAAGACTTGCCACAATTCAGCATCACTGGCAGTCGGCTTGGCAAGACGTAAATTATTAGCCAAACTTTGGTCAAAAATATCAATCTGCTGTGCCAAATAAGCAATATATTCCGCATTTTGCATGACATTATTTTGGCTTGAATTGTGCTGATTTAAAGCTTGCTGATTTAACAAAATTTGCCCTGATTGTGCAGTGATTTCCCCTGCCAAGGCATTCAGCAAGGTCGATTTCCCTGCCCCTGAACGCCCTGTGATCAATACTACCTGTCCTTTATGAGCGGAAAAATTAAGATTATCCACACCGTTTAAGGCATTGGGCATTTTGGCAGTTAAGCCCTGCACATCAAGTATGATATTTCCTTTAATATCAATTTCTTGTATTGGTTGCTCAGCATCAATGACACTGGCATTTTCCAAAATTTGATTGAGTCGATTACGAGCAGAAATACTATGCCCCAATGCCAAATAATGCTGTACCAATGGCAAAACAATTTCCGCCAATGCTAAAATCCCCAACACCACCGCCAACAATAATGGCACACTCACCGTACTGTAAAATTGCCCTTGAGAAAAGCTCACCACCGCCCACAATACAGCCACAATTGCCAATGCCCAAACCCATTGCAACACCAGACTGGCGATACCACGTTGTTGTTGTATCTGTTGTTGCTGGGCGATATGTTGTTGTTCTTTTTGCCAAAAATCCTGAACTTCCCGATGCCAACTTTGCCAAATCAATAAATGTGTTAAAGCGGTCAAAGGCTCGAGCAAAGCAATACGGCGTTGTTCTGCCAATTGCTGTTGCTGTTCGGCTTGTTGCATGCCTTTTTGCTGTAAAAACAAAGGAATAAGCACGCTCATACCCAAAATCACCGCCAACCACAAGCAAACAAAACCACCCCACGCCAAACCAAAACTTTGCAAAATAAAATAACTTAATACCCCAAAACCTAACAAAATCAAGCTTACCACCAACCACGGCGACACCACACGCAATACAAATTCATCCAATGTATCAATATCATGTGTTAAGCGGTGCATGATATGGCTTGAGCGTAATTGTTGATTACGTTGCAAGCTTGGCAATTGGGCAAATTTTTGGAAAAACTTGACGCGTAACTGTTTTAATAGGGCAAAAATCGCATGATGCGACACCATCAATTCGCCATATCGCCCTGCGGTACGAGCCATGGCAAAACTACGAATAATTGCAGATGGCATCAAATAATTAAAATTATGCGACCCTAATGCAATCAAGCCTGCCAATGCCGATGCACTGATAAACCACCCCGACAGCATCAACAAACCGACCACTGCAATTGCCGTGACCACAGCCAATAACCAACTAAAAATCCATAACTCTAGCTGTGTGCTGATCAATTCACCTAATTGAAAAGTATGATGATTAGCTGACTTTTTTTGATTATTTTTCATCATCTTCCCCTTGTAAATCCGCCTTTTGCAAGTCTAGTAGGCGTTTTTGCTGTAGCCAATCTAAGCCATGCGTATCATGGCTAACCCATAGCACAGTTTTACCTTGTGTAAGCTGTTGTAAAAGTTGAGCAATTTCAATCGCACTTTGTTCATCCAAATGTTCGGTCGGTTCATCGAGTAGCCAAATCGTGGCATCTTGTAATAATAATTGTGCAATCGCCAAGCGACGTTGCTGACCACCTGACAAGCCTTGCCCACGCTCACCCAGTGGCGTATTAATTCCCAAAGGTAGCTTTGCAATTAAATCTTTCAGCTGTACCCATTCTAGCACTTGCCACAATTCATCATCGCTTGCATCGGCTTTCACCAAACGTAAATTTTCCGCAATGCTTTTGGCTAGTAATGGACTGGTTTGCGACAGATAGGCGATATGTTTACGAAATTCGCTTTTATCAATATGTTTAAAATCGATTGTTTGTTGTTGTTGGCTTGCTTGATTTAAAAATAGTGAAATTGAACCTTGATAATCACAAAAGCCCATAAAAATTTGTAATAAAGTCGATTTTCCGCTACCACTTTCACCCAATAACAAAATCTGTTCGCCTTGTTTTAGTGTAAAATCGGTCGGTGATAAACGCGTACGCTGATTTAAACCGTACACAGTAACTTGTTTAAATTCAATATAATTTAATGTTTGAATATCAATCATATATTGATGATTTGATTGATTTTCTAAAATCTCATTTTCGCCCTGTGTTTGTTGTAATAAAGGCAATAAATTTTCCACCGCCCCTTCTGCTTGAGCTTTAACATGATAATCCGCCCCCAACTGTCGCAAAGGCAAATAAAACTCTGGTGCAAGCAATAACAAAAATAATGCACTTTGATAAGGCACAGCGATTTCATTTTTTTGCCACGGCAGAATCCCCATCAAACCAAAACCCAAATACATCGCCAATAAGGCAATCGACAATGCCGCCAATAATTCCAATGCCGCAGAATTGAGAAAGGCGATTTTTAACACATCCATAGTACGACGACGATATTGCTCACTGGCATATTGCAAATCGGCACGGGCAATATCCACCGCATCAATCCTTTGCAAAGTCGCCACCCCACGCAACCAATCCAAAAAACGACCGCTCATTTGTGCCAAGGCTTGAAATTGTTCACGGCTTTTTTTGGCTGTAGCATGCCCGATCAAAATCATAAAAATCGGAATTAACGGTGCAGTCATCAACATCACTGCTGTCGCTACCCAACTTTGGCTAAATGCCGCAATCAATAACAAAATCGGCGTAGTCACCACCACCAAACGTTGCAAATGAAAACGACTGACATAACCAACTAAGCTATCACTTTGTTGCAAAATATAACTGGTCAATTCACCATCATTGCCGTATTGATGGCGTGCTGCCCCGAGCTGTTGTACACGTTGCAAAAGCTGTTGGCGTAGTGTCGATGCCACGCTTAAACCTGCATCAAGTGCGAATTTTTCTTTAAAATAATTGCATAATGGACGCAATAATAGACAGATTACCAATACCAAAAAATGCGTTTCTATACCGACTAAACTTAAGGCTTGATGAGTAAAACTTTGATTTAACCAATGGGCAAAAATACTGGCAAGTAGCCATGCTTGGGCAATAAAAATAATCGTTGATATTATCGAAAACAACCACGCATAGCTAATCATTTTCTTGGCAGGTTTTGCCCAGTCTTTTAAGGTTTGTCGCACCAATTTATTTTGTTTTTTATTTGCGTCTGGATGAGTATCTAAAGTGGATTGAGGTGTTTTCATATACGATTTTTCAATAACTTTTAAACAATTTAAGAAGTAACATCAGTATACGCAAAAAGCTCTTAAAATATGATGATGACCGCACCGAGACAGTCATCATCAAAATCATTTTTACGTCGTGGGATTACAGAATCTGATTATCGCCACTTTCGCCTTTTTTATCAATCAAAATCGCTGGGTTGCCTTCTGATAATGTACCATCATCAACGATTGGCTTTTCACCATATGATTTTAATCGTGCTTCTTCGTTCTCTAGCCACATTGCATTCAATACGGCCAACAGTACCGCAAAGCCTAAACCTAATACCCATGCAAAATACCACATGATTTCTCTCCTGATTTTTGCAAGTTAATATACGCTATGGTCGTTTTCACGAATATACGCTTTTGTGACTTTACCACGCATCACACGATACGCCCAGCTTGTGTAGCTCACAACGATCGGTAAGAAAATCACAACAACATACAACATGATCATCAATACCATATGGCTAGATACAGAATCCCATACAGTCAAGCTAGAACGTGGATCTGTTGAAGATGGCATCACGAATGGGAATAAAGATACGCCCGCAGTCATGATCACACCCAATACAGCCAAACTTGATGTCACAAACGCAGTCAATGTCTTTTTGGCTTTGAGCATCAATACCGTTGCAATCGGCATCGCAATACCAAGCAATGGGAACACCCAAGCTACTGGATATTTTTGGTAGTTTGCCATCCATGCACCCGATTGACGAGTTACTTCTTTAGCCAATGGGTTAGCAACACCTTGTGTATCTAGAGCAGAAGTGATTGCATAACCTTGGATTGATTGAATCCAAACACCAGCTAAGATAAACAAGACCACCATCACAATCGCAGAGATTGAAGTAAATTTAATGGTACGCACTTGCACATCTTCAACAGTACGGTGAGCCAAGTAAGCACCACCCTGCATGATAAGCATCGTCGCACTCACCAAACCACAAAGTATGGCAAATGGATTGAGCAACGCCCAGAATGTACCCGTATAGGTTGAACGCATCACGCTATCGAAGCTAAATGGTACGCCCAAGAACAGGTTACCAAAAGCCACACCAAACACGACTGCTGGTACAAAAGAACCACCAAATAATGCCCAATCCCAAGCGTTACGCCACGTTGGATTGTGAATCATACTACGATATTTAAAGCCAACTGGGCGGAAGAACAATGCCCAAAGTACTGCGATTAATGCCCAATAGAAGCCACTAAATGCTGTTGCATAGACCAAAGGCCACGCTGCAAAGATCGCACCACCACCAGTAATAAACCAAACTTGGTTACCTTCCCAGTGTGGGCCAATCGTATTAATAATCACACGACGCTCATCATCATCTTTACCCACGAAAGGCAATAGACTACATACGCCCATATCGTGCCCATCCATGATAGCAAAACCAATCAATAATGCGCCAACCAATAACCACCAAATGATTTTTAGCGTTTCATAATCAAATAACATATCAACGACCCTCCATTTCAGCTGGAGTTTGTTTTGTAGTTAACGGTGCAGTACCTTCGCCATAATAGCGACCTGTACCTAAGCTCGCAGGACCTAATTTTGCATATTTTACCATCAAATACATTTCAATGATTAATAGGAAAGTATAGAACCCAACAAAACCTGCCAATGAACCCCATACGCTTGCTACACTAATGTTCGATACCGATAAATGTGTAGGCAAGATACCGTAAATTGTCCATGGTTGACGACCATATTCAGCCACAAACCAACCACATTCAGCTGCAATCCAAGGGGCTGGCAACATGAATAATGCGGCTTTAAGTAACCATTTTTTCTCAACAAAGCTACTACCTTTGATGGTGCACCACAAGCTTGCAGAGAACAAGAATAACATCGCAAAACCTAGACCAACCATGATACGGAATGACCAGAATATTGGGAAAATCGCAGGAATCGTATCATCCGTTGCTTTTTGGATCATTTCTGGTGTCGCTTTGCTGACATCGTCAGTGTAACGTTTAAGCAATAAACCAAAACCTAAGTTATGTTTTACTTTTTCAAATTGTGCTTTCAAAGCTTCATCATTTGGGTTAGCACGCAACTGATCAAGTAATGTCACAGCCACTGCACCATTGATGATACGTTCTTTATTAATTGCTTTAATGTCGTGAATACCCAAAATCGGCTTATCCAAAGAACGTGTACCAATCAAACCCATTGCATAGGGGATTTGTACCGCCCAATCATTTTTTTGTTCTTTTTCATTGATTCCTGCAATCAAGTTAAAACTTGCTGGTGCAGGTTCTGTATGCCACATCGCTTCCATTGATGCCAATTTAGTTTGTTGTGCCAAACCTACTGAATAACCTGATTCGTCACCCAAAAGAATCGTACTACAAATCGCTGCAAAACCAAACGCTGCTGCCACTTGGAAACTACGCTTAGCAAATTCAACATCACGACCACGCAACAAATACCATGCAGAAATTGATAATACAAACATCGCACCAACGCAGTAACCTGCTGATACAGTATGTACAAATTTGTTTTGTGCATCATGGCTAAATAAAACGGCGAAGAAATCGGTCATTTCCATACGCATGGTGAGATAGTTAAATTCAGCACCAACAGGGTTTTGCATCCAACCGTTCGCAACCAAAATCCACAATGCTGAAAGGTTTGTACCCAATGCCATCAAAATAGTCACAACCAAATGTTGACCACGAGACAAACGATCCCAACCAAAGAAAAATAAGCCAACCATGGTCGATTCTAAGAAAAACGCCATCAAGCCTTCGATCGCCAATGGTGCACCGAAGATGTCACCTACATAGTGCGAATAATATGCCCAGTTGGTACCAAACTGGAATTCCATGGTAATACCAGTCGTTACGCCCAAGGCAAAGTTGATACCAAATAGTTTGCCCCAAAAACGGGTCATATCTTTCCAAATCTGTTTACCAGTCATCACATAGACTGATTCCATAATCACCAATAACCAAACCATACCCAGGGTTAATGGTACAAATAAGAAATGGTAAAGTGCGGTAACTGCAAATTGCAGTCGCGAAATATCTACCAAATGCTCAGTAATCACAATAAACTCCTTGACCAAAATGACCAACGAACGTTACACATAAGCAATGGGTCTTTGTGACTAAAATCCAACGAAAATAGTCAGGAAAAGGCTCACTGATAACCTACCAATGTTTATCTAATCCTTGTAAACATTAGACTTTTAAAGCTTCATTACACAATCATAACAAAAGTAAAATAAAAATACCATAACAAAAATAAGACTTTTTAACGCCTAAATTTATTGACTTTAATGACAAAACAACTGTTCAATTTTTATAGAAATTTCATAAAACCATAATTTACATAAGGTTTTTACATTTTGTGCTATATCATATTTTCAAAATATAACAAAGCCATTATTTATAACTAATTTTTATCAAAATCTATATGTATTTTTTTTATACACCTTTCTTTAGTGTGTGTTGACATACAAAGAAAATCAGTTATTCTGATTATATGAATAGACTAACACTTACTGATGCCCAATGGGCAAA